>JBIIYQ010000129.1:0-7656 GCA_044346745.1 Usitatibacteraceae bacterium
TCGTACCGATCCGGGCGACCCCGAGAAGTGCCCCGTCTGGCAGTTGCACCAAGTTTACTCGCCCGAACATACCACGCGCTGGGTCATTCAAGGATGCAAGAGTGCGGCGATAGGTTGCCTTGAGTGCAAACAACCCGTCATTGACGGTATCTGCGGAGAACTGCGACCGATGCGCGAGCGCGCCGCACCATTTGAAGATGACCCTACACTGATCAAGAGCATCATTGCCGACGGATGCGAAAAAGCACGTGACGCCGCTGAAGAGACCATGCGTGACGTTCGCGAAGCCATGGGGTTGGACTACAAGTGACGGACACGAGGATGCCTCGCGGCGCATATCACCGCGTGTTTGCAGCCCCGAAACCTAGCCCGATACGGGGATTTGATTCATGAGTATTGAACTCGTTGTGGATAACGATAAAGCGACAGACAAACAGGGAAGTCTTGGCATGGAGCTGCCGGTGGCACGCATTCGCGGCGAACTAGTGACCCAGTTGCCGTCTGATTTGTTTATCCCGCCGGATGCACTGTCGGTGGTTCTCGAGCAGTTTGAAGGCCCGCTGGATCTGCTGCTCTATCTGATCCGCAAACATTCGCTTGATATCCTCGACATACCAATGGCGGACCTGACCCGGCAATACATGGTTTACGTCGAGGCCATGCGGGACGGCCAACTCGAATTAGCCGCCGAATACTTGTTGATGGCGGCACTGCTCATCGAGATCAAGTCGCGCATGCTGCTTCCCCGCCCGCCGAGGGAAGCCGAGTTCGACGCTGAGGATCCACGCGCTGAACTTGTGCGGCGTTTGCTTGAGTACGAGCAGATGAAGGCCGCCGCGTTGGCCATTGAAGCGATGCCGCGAAGTGGCCGCGATTTTTCGCTCGTTGACGTTTTGGTTGAACAGAGTTTGGTCAAACGTGTTCCCACCGTATTGGCCGCCGATCTTGCCGACGCTTGGCGCACAATTCTTGCCCGCGCAAGGCAGACGCAAAAACATCGCGTTTCGCGTGAAGAGCTGTCGGTACGTTCACACATGATTCGTATTCTTCGGCGGCTGGGCAGTGACGGCGGCAAGCGAGATTTTGTGCTCTTTGACGATTTGTTTCAGCCGGGGGATGGTGTCTCTGTTGTTGTTGTCAGCTTTCTTGCTGTGCTTGAGCTAGCCCGCGAGTCACTGATTGAAATTACGCAAACCGCACCGTTGGAACCGATCTACGTCAAGTTGCGTTTGGCCGAAATGCCACCGCTCGAACCTACCTAAATCTCCGTCGGCGTACCAAGGCAATGCCACCCGTTAGAAATCATGGAAGCAACACAAATGAATCAAGCCCCGCAATCGAGTGATTCGCCAAGCGAGTCAGTTGTCGTCGAGCCTACTACCGTTGCCAATACAATTCCCCAAGCCGACACTTCGTCGCAATCAACGGACCAGTTGGTCGCGGAAGAGCGGGGCGAGTTTACCGATTTGTCTGACGACTCGCTTAAGGAGGTCATCGATACTGCGGAAGCCAAGCGCGCGTTGGAAGCGGCGCTGTTGGCTGCGTCAGAGCCGATGGGTTTGAATGAGTTAAAACGCTTGTTTGAGGGACAGCTTGGTCCAGACGTGATTCGTAATTTGCTCGAAGAGCTGCGCATCGAGTGGGACGATCACAGCGTTGAACTTGCCGTGGTCGCCAGTGGATATCGGTTCCGGGTGAGGTCTGTGTATCAGAAGTATTTGGAACGGCTATCCAACGATAAACCCCTCAAATACTCACGAGCTGTGATGGAAACACTTGCCATCATCGCCTATCGACAGCCGGTCACTCGGGGTGACATCGAGGACATCAGAGGTGTTGCTGTAAGCCCGCACATTCTCAAGACGCTCGAAGATCGCGGTTGGATCGACGAGATCGGCAATCGCGATACGGTCGGACGACCGGCACTGTTCGCCACGACCAAACACTTCCTAGACGACTTGAATCTGCGCTCTCTGGAGGAACTACCGCCGTTACACGAGTTACAGGCAACCCTCGATATGACACAAGCTGGCGCCGCACTCGTTGCCAGCGAGTCGCCATATCCCTCACTGTCCGGTGTGGAGGAAGCCGGACAGATCGCGGAATCCGCAGAGTCAAAGAATCTTCAACTTGAGGGTGGGGCTGGATCCTGCGTTGTACAAGCAGAATCTGTCCAATTCGTCGAAGGCGGCGCGGAGCATCGAACATGACCAAACGCGTGGTGGTGCGTGTAGCGGCACGCGGATATGTTGACGGCCGCTACATCGGTGAAGAAAAGGAAGTGATTGAGTCGATCGATCCTTCGGGACGCGGCAAGCGCAAACGCGGTAAGCCTGGGGGCAAAACCGGTACTGCCGCAGACAATCGCGGCAACCGAATTGGCGGTAAAGGCGCGCGCGGGTCAGGCGCAGGCATAGGAGCCGGTGGTGGCAAGCGTGGGGCAGCGGCGGATGGTCGCGGGAACCGGCTACGTGGAGATGCCGCACCATCGCGCAACCCACGCGGCGGAAGAGGCGCACCACGCACGTTGGTGAGCCGTGCGCCGGTTGGAATCTTGGATGGCAATACGATGGGGCCGCCTACGGCAGGCCCCCCGGCCGGTGGACGTGGTCGCGATCGCAACGCGCGCGGGCGTGGAAAACCGCGCGGTGCTGCGGGCGATGCGTCGCAGTTCGCCGGTGCAGGTAATGCCATGCCAAATGCCATTGGCGCAGACGGCAGGATGGGACCACCGCGTTCACGCAAGAGCCGCGGTGGCAAGAAGACTCCGTTCCGCGCGCGGCAAGATGGCAATATAGGAAACAATCTGACAGGACCGCGTGCGCTGATCTCCGAGGTTGCCGAGACTCGCCGTTGGGGGGACGAATCTAAGTCAGGTCAATTTGCCGAGGCGCTTGCCAAAGAATCGATCATCAAACGTGAGCGGCTGCACAAGGTTCTTGCGCAATCAGGGCACGGCTCGCGACGCGACATGGAGATCATGATTTCGTCCGGTCGGGTGATGGTGAACGGGATTGTGGCAACAACCGGAACAACTGTCTCGCCGACCGACGCGGTGATGGTCGACCATCGTCTCATCAAACTAAAGTTCAGCGAAGAACTCCCGCGGGTGTTGCTGTACCATAAGCCCGAGGGAGAGATTGTCACGACCAACGATCCGGGAAATCGGATGACCGTGTTTGATAACTTGCCGCCCGTTGAGAACGGTAAGTGGATGTCGGTTGGCCGACTGGATATCAACACATCCGGTTTGTTAATTTTCACGACCAGCGGAGAGCTTGCAAACCGCTTGATGCATCCACGCTACGAAGTCGAGCGAGAGTATGCCGTGCGTGTTCTCGGCGAATTGACCGAAGAGCAGACCCAGCAACTACTATCAGGCGTGTCGATTGCCGTTCAGTCCGATGATCTGCACGACGACGAAGACGAGGCTGTAGATGATCGACCGGCCAAGTTTGATAGCATCGAAAAGCGTGGCGGCGAAGGTGTGAATCAGTGGTATCACGTAGTTCTACGTGAAGGTCGTAATCGCGAGGTCCGCAAAATGTTCGAAGCACTCAGTCTGACTGTTTCGCGGCTGATGCGTGTGCGTTTTGGCAAGATCGGTTTGCCACCAAGATTAACCCGAGGTCGGATGATGGAACTGGACCCCTCCCAAGTGCGTGCCGTGCTGCGTTGGGTGGGGATGGAAGTAGAGGGGCCCATCGGGCAGCTGCCGAGTAACGGACCCGCGCGTCCGGTGCATGTTTCACGGCGAGAACACGCGGTCGGCGTAGATACCGTCAGCAATGCCCCATCGTGGCATCCGAATGCGCAACCCGATGCGGAAGCCGTTGCATCAGCGGCTGAAGGTCGCCGGGAGCCGACGTCGGGGGCGCGCGGTCGTCGCGGACGTGGGCGGCGTGAACGAGGCCCGCGTGATCCGTCTTTCCTGCGCAGCTCGTTGCCCCAAACGTTGGATGCGCAGACTTTGGATGGTCAGCCGGTTGATGCTGGTGTTGTTTTGCCATCTTCATCTGATTCGACTCCCTTGCCGCCGCGTGAGGGGCGGCGGGGGCGTGGCCGGAATATGCGCCGTACCGGGCGCGAACGTGGGCCGGCACAGGAAGGTGGGATGTCGGCAGGGTACAAAGCCGGTGACGAAGACAACATTGGAAATGCGCTGCCTGGCGTGCCGAGACAGCCGGTCTACGATGACATCGATGACTCAATTGGCAATCGAATCGTGCCTGTGCAGTCGGAAGCGATCCACCGTTCGTCTAGTCCGCGCGCAGAGTTGCCTGGCCAACGACGTGGCGAACCACGGGGTGAGCTTCGAGGTGAGCCCCGGCGCCGATCGCGTCGGCGTAAAGGCAAACCCGGAGGCGGCCCGAGAGGGGGCGGCTCGGGTGGCGGCGGGCAGGGCAATACGCTCTAAAGCGTATCTACTGCTGCGCAGCTACGAGTGTTTCGCGGTCGACGATAAACACAACCTCGTCCCCAACGCTCGTTTCGGCCCACACCAGTCGGATATTGGGGAAAGCACGTTCCACGCCTTCACGGTTGAAGCCAACTTCGACAACCAGCAAACCATTGGCATATAGATGTTTGGTGGCGTTCGCCATGAGTGTACGAACGTGGTCCAAGCCGTCGTCACCAGACGTTAATGCCATCTCGGGTTCACGTCGATACTCCTCCGGCAGGCGCTCCATCGATTCCGCTGAGACGTACGGCGGGTTGCTGATGATGATGTCGTAGTGTTTGGCACCGAGTGACTCGTACATGTCCGATGCGACCAAGTTGATACGGTCATCAAGCCCGTAGTCGCGCACGTTTTTCTTGGCCACTTCAAGCGCATCGTGTGAGGCATCAACCGCATCAACAGTTGCATGCGGAAAGGATAGTGCCGCGAGGATCGCCAGACAACCTGAGCCTGTGCATAGATCGAGTACCCGCCCCACGCCGCGCGGATTCTCCACCCAAGGTGCCAGATCTTCGCGCAGCAACTCGGCAATAAACGAGCGGGGAACGATCACGCGTCTGTCCACATAGAATTTGTAATCACCCAGCCAAGCTTGGTGAGTCAGGTAGGCGGCGGGGACACGCTCCCGGACGCGTCGCTCGATGATGCTTAGCACGGCGTCCCGCTCTGCACTGGTCAGCCGTGCGTCAAGAAATGGCTCTAGGTGATCGAGTGGCAGGTGCAAGGTGTGGAGCACCAAGTAAACGGCTTCGTCGAAGGCATTCGACGAGCCGTGCCCGAAGAATAACTTTTGCTCAACAAACTGGCTGACGGCGAAGCGGAGCAAGTCTCGCACCGTGTTCAGTTCGCGCCTAGCTGCATCGTAAATGCCGGTGTCGCCGGAGGACGGGGTATGCTCGGTTACCGGGCCAGTCACGCGTCCTACGCTAGCGGGGTCGACTGTTGAACGTAGGTTTGTCGGTGACATTTAGGTTCCGCTGCGGCAATATCGGGCGTGTGTTGCAATTACACGCCTTGCATGCTGCTGTTGGTTGTGGCTCGGGGGACGAGTGGTTTGCCATCGCGTCGTGCCATGGTGGGGCCGACGTGCGCTTCAATGTAGGATTTCAAATCGCTGCGCAGGCCGAGCAAAAAGAGACCTTCTACCAGTACAAACAGCGGGCCCACCAACAGCCCCATGATGTCGTCGACAAAGGCAGGTTTCACGCCTTCGTAGTTGTGGCCGAGAAACTGTATCGCCCAGCCGAGCACAAACAGACCGACGGCGATGCCAAGTCCCGCTGCCCAGCCGGACTTGAACGAAATCAGCGACGCGATTGCGCCGCACAATACGAGGAAGCCGAACATCAGAAAGCCAAGCGACCGTTCGAGCAAGATGTAGTAAATCGTCGCTGCTAAAACAGCTATCCAGCCGAGATGAACAGGTCCGATGACAACTTGCGCCAGTGCTAACACCATCGAAAACACAATGATCGGCACGCCGACAAAGTGTGTAGCGATATTGCGGCGATCTCGGTGATAAGCCGCGTACTTTGTAAGGAGTTGGTTTGCCGTTCTCATGTTTAAAGGAGGCGTGATGGCGCGGTTGGGCGCAGTAAGTAAAAAACCACATACAGTTTAGCAGGCTTGTTCGATTGGAGGTGTTTTTGCCTGCTGCGAAAGTCCTTATTTGGCGGGAGATTTCAAGGCATTTCTTCTGAAGATGACCGTCAAATAAGGGCTTTCATTTTTTAGTCACAAGCGCGACGCCGAACGCCGAGACTGCCAAGCCGCCAATCGCCCAGCCGCTGACGGCTTCGCCGAACAGTACATAGGCCATGATGGCAGTCACCGAGGGCGTGAGGAAAAACAGGCTCGCCACGCGTGCGGTTGCCCCATGCCGAATCATCACATAAAGCAGTGAGATAGCACCTATTGAAAGTACCAACGCCAACCAGCCAAGAGCTAAGACAAACTGCGGCGTCCATTGTATGGTGCGGCTCTCAAACGCCCACGCACTGATGAGCAACACCAAGCCGGTGGCGGAAAACTGAATCACGCCACCGGTTCGCAAGTCCATTCCAGAGCAGAAGCGTTTTTGGTAAACCGTGCCAGCCGTGATACCGAGTAGCGCTAAGGTTGCGCACAGTAACGCAGGCGCGCTCACTTCACCACGGGCGAATGTTTGGCTGATAGCCATTATCACGCCAACCAGTCCGAGCAGCATGCCCAGCCAATGGATCGGTCTTAGGCGTTCGCCGAGAATGACTGACGCCACGATACCGGTCAAGATGGGCTGCATTCCTGCAATCAGCGCGGTAAAGGCGAGTGGCAATTTCAACGAGATCGCATAGAGCACACCGGATAAATACGTCGCGTGCACAAGTATTCCGGCGACGGCGGCGTGGAAAACTTCTTCCCGACTCTTAGGCCAAGGTGCGCGGAAGATCGCCGCAGCCGCCAATAAAATGACCACGACGATTGCCATCCGTACAGCCATGAAGGTAAACGGTTCGGCGTAAGGGGTGCCGAGGCGCATGCCGATAAAGCCTGTGCTCCAGAGGATGACAAAACTGGCGGGTGCGAACACCAGCCAATCGGGCGCAACCATGACTGGTGAAACGGTTGGGCCTGTTTTTGCCACAGGATCGCTGGCAGTTTCTACGGGTTCCGGGTGCGGGTTCATCCGTGCGATTATCACACCTGTATGATTGAGACGGCTTTCAACACCTTCACTTGGTTTGATATCGACGTTAATGGCGTGCGTATTCACGGCGTACGGAGCAAAGCTGTGCCGCAGTCACCGGCCAGACCGCCACTATTGCTGTTACATGGGTATCCGCAATCACATCTGATCTGGCATAAGGTCGCCGGGCGGCTGGCGGCGCGTTATACGGTTGTTGCGACGAACCTGCGCGGCTACTGGGATAGCAGTAAGCCTGCCGGGTTGCCGGGCCATGTGAATTACAGCAAACGCGAACTGGCAAGAGACTATTGACTCGGCCAAGTGAAGTTTGAACTATTCATGCTGCGTACTTTACGCGCGGGTCTTGGAAATAGCGTTTGACGCGTTCCGGCGACTGCTCAAGATTTGTCATGTGCTCAGTAGCCACTATCTTGAGTTTGGCCTTCGTACGAGCCGGCACCTTCGCGCCGATCACGTGCTTGAGATCGGCATTCAGGCGTTCCTCGGGATTGAGTTCCGGGCTATAGCT
>JBIIYQ010000130.1:0-7627 GCA_044346745.1 Usitatibacteraceae bacterium
CGCTCACGATACCAATCGATACTCGCCGACGCCGCCGCGGCACCACAAGCGTCGATTGCCACCGGTTGCTCGCCTGGCTTGGCGATCAACCAAAAGCTGTCACCGCCGATCGAGTTCATGTGCGGATAGACGATGGCGATGGTGGCAGCAGCCGAGACCATCGCCTCCACGGCATTACCGCCCTCCCGCAACACGCCTAACGCAGACTGGGCGGCTGCGGCATGTGGCGCAACCGCCATGCCGCGCAGTCCGCGGATCGATTCAATCATTTATCTCTTTCGTCGTGGTGATGTCCCGCCCGATGCTACCAGCCGATGGCTTTCGGCAACCATAGTGCAATCGCCGGGAAAAAGAACACCAGCACCACGGCCAGCACTTGCATCATGATGAACGGAATCACACCGAGATAGATATGCCTGGTTGTCACCTCCGGCGGCGCCACTCCTTTCAGGAAAAACAGCGCCCAGCCGAATGGCGGTGTGAGGAACGACGTCTGCAGGTTTACACAAATCAACATGGCGAGCCACACCAAATCCACGTTCTGACTGACAAACACCGGCAGGAACAAAGGCACGGCGATATAGCTGATTTCGATCCACTCGATAAAGAAACCGAGGACAAAAATAATCAGCATCATGAACCAGATATCGGCCGCCACCCCACCCGGCAGGAAGTCAAACATTTTGGTGATGAGGTCTTCACCGTGTAAGCCGCGGAACGCCAGGGCAAACACCTGTGCACAGATGAGAATAAACATCATCATCGCCGTGATCTTGGTGGTGGATTGAACGGTGTCGCGCAGCACCTGCCAGCTCATGCGACCTGCAAACGCCGTCACAAGAATCGCACCCAATGCGCCCATCGACGCGGCCTCAGTCGGTGCAGCGACACCACCGATGATCGAACCCAACACGGCAAACACCAGTACCACCGGCGGCACGACGACCTTGACGAAGCGCACCCAAAGTTCACGGCGCGACACCCCATCGCGTTCCAGTTGTGGAACCGGTGGCACCAACTCGGGCTTAACCATGCCGATGATGATGAAGTACAAACAATAGATCCCCGCCAACATTAGTCCTGGCATCACCGCGGCGGCAAACAAAGTTCCGACCGATAACTGCATGATGTCCGCAAGCAGAATCAAAATCAGCGATGGCGGGATGATCTGCCCGAGCGTGCCGGATGCACAGATCGCACCGCAGGCAATCGACGGGCTGTATCCACGCTTGAGCAATGTTGGTAGGGTCAGGAGACCAAGTGTGACCACAGTCGCACCGACAATCCCGGTGGTTGCGCCCATCAGCACACCAACCAAAATGATGCCGATGCCCATGCCGCCGCGCAGACCGCCGGCCAGATGGCCCATGACGTCGAGCAGGTCATCTGCCAGTCGGGATTTTTCTAGCATCACCCCCATAAACACGAACAACGGAATCGCGAGCCATTGGTAGTTCGCGGCGACGCCGTAAATACGCGCTGGCAGTAAATTGAACAGTACCGGACCAAAACCGATAAAGCCAAACACAAAGCCGGTTGTCGCCAGTGTTAAAGCCACCGGTACACCCGCCATCAGCAGCGCAAAGAACGACACCAACATCAGTATCGCTAACCACTCCATGCCGGTCATGATTTTTCCTTGAGGGATTTGAGTTGAGCGATGGCGCCGAGCAAGAGTGCAAAACTTTGCAGTATCAGTAGCACGAAGCCAATCGGAATCAGCGCCTTAAGCGCCCAACGGTACGGCAGGCCGCCCGGGTCGGCCGAGGTTTCGCCGACGAGATAGGACTGCGAAACGTATTTGACCGAGAGCCAGACGATGATCAGCGAGATCAAAATGCACAGCACCTGCGAGATCACATCAACGATCAGCTTGGTGCGCGCACTGAAATTGGCATACAACACATCCACACGCACGTGTTCACCGTGCAGCAATGCGTAGCTCATGCCGAACAGGATGAGTGGCGCCAACAAATGCCATTCGAGTTCTTGCGCCCAGACTGAGCCGTAACTGAATAAATAGCGCAGTACGACGTTGGTGGCCATCAAGACGATGATCACCAACGCGAGCCACGAGGTCGCGCGGCCGATCAAATCGACCGCGCGTTCAATGGTCTTTTGCATGACTAGACTATGATCTTGCTGTGATAGACCGATTCACTGTAGCCGGACCACGAATCAAATTTCTTCTTGTAGGCCATGTATGAATCGTGGACTTTCTTGGTCACCGGATCCTTTGCAATGGCCTCTGCAAGGACCTTGTCAGTCGCCTCGCGTAGTGCCTTGACCACCGCATCAGGTAGCGGCTTGGCCACCACACCCTGATTCTTGATCAGGTCTTCCATCGCTTCCGCATTGGTCTTTTGGCACCAGCCTTCGCTGATCACATTACAGGCGGCTGCCGCATTTTCAACAACGGCCTTCAGATCTGCCGGTAGTTTGTCCCACGCCGCTTTGTTGATGAGCAGCTCGGAGACCGTCGCAGGCTCGTGCCAGCCGGTCGTGTGGTAAAACTTGGCGGCCTTTTGCAAACCGAGGCGGCGATCTTGGAACGGCCCGACAAATTCGGCCGCATCGATCACCCCGCGCTCAAGCGCGGGGAAAATTTCGCCA
Source organism: Usitatibacteraceae bacterium (assembly GCA_044346745.1). GTDB lineage: Bacteria > Pseudomonadota > Gammaproteobacteria > Burkholderiales > Usitatibacteraceae > UKL13-2. Next base: position 2,614 of record JBIIYQ010000130.1, read on the forward strand.
CCCGGCAGGAGCTTCACGTCGACGCCCAGCGTCGCGTACACCTTTCCCGCCAGCCCGGGAATCCGCATCTTGAGGCCTTTGAAGTCGGCGACGGACTTGATTTCTTTCTTGAACCAGCCGGTCATCTGTACGCCGGTGTTGCCGCACGGAAACGCAACCATGCCGAACGGCGCATAGACCTCATGCCACAGATTGATACCGCCACCGTCGTAGAACCAGCCGTTGACGCCTTGGAAGTTCAGGCCGAACGGCACTGCGCAAAAATACTGCGCAGCAAACGTCTTGCCTGTCCAAAAATAGCTGTTGGCGTGGTTCATCTCCACTGTGCCGGCGCGCACGGCGTCGAAACCCTCCAGCGCGGGGATCAACTCACCCGCGCCGTACACCTGGATCTTCAAGCGACCACCGGACATCACTTCGATACGCTTTGCCAAGTCGGTGGCGCTACCCGGACCATCCATATAGAAAGGCGAGCCCTTCGGATATGCGCTCGTCATTTTCCAATTGAACGTTTGCTGCGCCTTCGCGACCATTGGGAAGCCGAGTGAGCCGGCGCCAACGGCTGCTGCCGTACCGGCGGAGAGAAACTTTCTGCGTGATGTAGTCATGTTCGCCTCTTTGGTTGAGTGGTCTGGATGAATGCCCCTTGTACCACTAAGCAATTGCGAGTCCATAACCCTGCGCCATTGCCGCATTCAGAATATGAATGTTTGCGACAACCCCAAACACCAGCGATAACCGTTCATCGAGCTGTGCGAGCGGGTCACTTCTCCCGGTGCCGCCATCGCTACCGCCGCAATTACGCACCGTTTTGAACAAGCCTGTGCGCCGGATTGGTGCCTGTATTTGCTCCACCTTCCTCGGTGACCGATATCTCGACCACGCGCATCGCCTTTGGCGCCATGCTGAAGATGAGTTAGCAGCAGCGTAAAAAAAGCCCCGCTGGTTTCCCGGCGGGGCTTCCTATTGCGATCAACTACGGATTACTTTTTCTCTGGTGGCTTCGGCATGTTTTCGCGCATACAGCTGCGGCGATCCGGGCCTTCGGCTTTGTCTTTACACTTTTCCCAAGCCGCCTTCATGGCTGCCTGGCGCTTCTCACACATCCCACGTTTATCGGCATCCTCCATTTTCGAGCAGTCACGCATACCGCCGCCGGGGCCCATCCCTTTACCGTCTTTCGGCGGCTCTGGCGGGGTTTGTGCAAAGGCGACCGCGGCACCGGCGCTCAACAGTAATGCGGTGGTAATTCCAAAGAGTCTTTTCATTTACGTCTCCTAAGGTTGTAGAGGGCCAGCAATTCGTAAGCCATCGAGAGGGAAAAGAACACCAAACGCAGCTATCTATCGCATATAGATAGGTTACGCCGACAATTTGTAGACAGTGTGTTCAAGATGTAACAGGGTTTGTAGGCGAAAATAGCGCCTGGCCAAGCGCTAATCCGCCACAATCCGCCACAAGCCGCTCCGATTCCTTCCGCCTCCCCTGAAAGTCTCCCTCCGCATGCCGCTGATTCACTGTAAGTCTCTCTCGCTGGCTTTTGGCGATGTCGCCCTGCTTGATCACGTTGAGTTCGCCATTGACCGCCGGGAACGTATCGCCCTCATCGGCCGCAATGGTGCTGGAAAATCCAGCCTGATTCGTATCTTGGCGGGCGAAATTGCGCCAGACGACGGCGAAGTGGTGCGGGAAAAGGGTGTGCGTTTTGCCAACGTTCCGCAAGAGCCGACCTTCGCCGACGGTATCACGATCGAAGAAGCCGTTACCGCGGGCGCGATCAACGAACACGAAGGTGACGAGGATTGGCACGTGACGGTACGGGTTGCCGAGGTCTTGTCGCGGCTGGGCATGGATGGCAGCCTGCTGGTGTCCACCCTGTCTGGCGGCATGAAAAAACGCGTCGCCCTCGCCCGCGCGATTGCCGGTGCGCCCGACCTGCTGTTCCTCGATGAGCCGACCAACCACCTCGATTTCGACGGTATCGCCTGGCTGGAAGATACCCTCAAGGCTTTCAGCGGCGCGGTGCTGACCATCAGCCACGATCGGCGCTTTCTGGAGTCTTTTGCCACACGGATCGTTGAACTCGACCGCGGCACACTCTTCAGCTATCCGGGTTCGTTCGTGGAGTACCAGCGCCGCAAAGCCGAAATGCTGAATTCAGAGTCACTCGCCAACGCGCGTTTCGACAAGCTGCTCAAAGAAGAGGAAGTCTGGATTCGCAAGGGCGTCGAAGCGCGCCGCACGCGTAACGAAGGCCGAGTCCGGCGCTTGGAAGAATTGCGCCGGGTGCGCGCCGCGCGGCGGGACGTCGCCGGGCTGGTCAAACTTTCGCTCGATGCCGGCGAGCGCTCCGGCAAGATCGTCGCAGAGCTGGTGAATGTCAGCAAGAGTTTCGGCGACAAAGTCATCATTCGCGACTTCTCCGCCATCTTGCAGCGTGGTGACCGTATCGGGCTGATCGGCCCCAATGGTGCTGGCAAAACCACGCTGATCAAACTCATGCTGGCGGATTTGGAAGCCGATAGCGGCAACGTGAAACGCGGCACCCAGTTGCAGGTGGCGTACTTCGACCAATTCCGCGAAGCGCTCGACGACAACGCCACACTTTCCGACGTGATTTCGCCCGGTTCCGAGTTTGTGGAGATCGGCGGCGCGAGAAAGCACGTCATTTCCTACCTCGGTGATTTCCTGTTTCCGCCGCAGCGCGCCCGCGCCAAGGTGAAATCGCTCTCCGGTGGTGAGCGCAACCGGCTGTTGCTCGCCCGTTTGTTTGCCAAACCCGCCAACGTGCTGGTGCTAGATGAGCCGACCAACGATTTGGATATCGAGACGCTGGAGTTGCTCGAATCGATGTTGCAGGAGTACGCCGGCACCGTCATTCTGGTGAGCCACGATCGTGCCTTCTTGGATAACGTCGTCACGCAGGTGTTTGCCTTTGAAGGCGGCGGGAGAATCCAGGAATATGTCGGCGGTTATGCCGAATGGCAAAGTCAAGCAAAGACGGACACTTCGTGGGCAAATGCCGCGAAGACGCCCGCCAATGCTGGGGTTTCATTTTCTGGTGCCGCTTCTGTCCCCCCTGCCCCTGCCACTCCCGTGCGCAAGGTAAAGATGTCGTTCAACGAAACACGTGAGCTCGAACAGCTACCCGGCAAGATCGAGGCGCTAGAGAAAGAGCAAGCCAACTTAACCGAAGCACTGGCCGATGGCAGCCTGTTTGTGAAATCGCCAGATACGGCAGCAAACATGAGCACGAGACTCGAAGTGGTGGCGAGTGAAATCGAAGCGGCGATGAACCGCTGGGAGCTGCTGGAAACCAAACGTACCGGGCCCGCCGGGTAACGGGTCGGCTATCCGCGCCGATACGCCAGCAACCGCCCCTTGTACGCGGGCAGACCCGGCATGGCAATACGATCCAACCGCCGCTCACTCACACTAAAGCCCTGCCCCGCCATCTGACGATTAAACGCCGCGCGGTTGGAACGATCCGGATCAACCACCCATACCTCTGCCGCCGGGCTCGCATGGCGCTGGATAAAAAGGGATAACAACGCCTCGTCGTCGCGCTCATACAAGATGTCGCTGCCGATGATGAAGTCGTAACTGCCGACCACCGTACGCAGAGAAGATTCGCTGTTGCGCGCCATGGGCAGCAGCAAACTGCCCCAGTTGCCATGCCGATACTTCATCGGCGATAAGCCGTTCAGCCGCAGGTTTGCTTTCAGAAAACTCGACGCCAGCGGATGGCAATCACTCGCCGTCACATCCGCGCCGTGGCGATGCGCAACAATACTCGCCAGCGCCAGCCCGCAGCCGATTTCCAACAAACGTTCGCCGGGCTTCAACCCGCGTGCGGCAACTTCGGCGGCGAGCTGCAAGCCGGATGGCCACACCAAACCGAACAACGGCCACATGGCGGACGAAATCCCCATGCGCAATGCTTCGCCCAGCGGGTCGGCAAATTGTTCGCGATCAAACAGCGAGCGGATGATCAGATCATCCACCCCGACAATCGAAGTGACTTCCTGTTTAGTGCGGTAGCCGGGCATGGGCGGTGAGTCAAGGTTGGTTGAAGTCGACCAACCAGCGCCGATGGGATGCCGCAGTATGGGCCGAATTACCTCGACGGTGTTTGCCATCGCGTCGCCGCCACAAGACCACGCCTGCGCTCGCGAGGCACACCGCCGGAATACAGAACAGCACATCAAACCGCTGAGCGTAGCGATACGCAGCACGCACTTGGAGACAGGCGAAAAAGAGGCAGACCGACCTTAATTCGTTATCCGTTCATTTGCAACTGGATTGCATAACTATCACTGTCTATGTAAAATCTCGGACAAGTTTCGAGCGGCCCGCATGGCAATGGTGCCGCAATGTGGGAGTGAGTGGCGTCCGTCCCGACGCCCTCTCATTGCTCGGACGCATCTGCCCAGCGCCTGCATCAATCGGCGCGACCGTTTGCCGAAACACCCACTCCTCCTCCCTGTTCTCCACCAATCCTGTGACTTCCCATGTCTAAACATTCCATGAAGAAAATCCACACCCGTGCGGCGCCGATGCTCTGTACTGCAACACTATTGGCCGTACCTGCAATTGCCCAACAGCCGAGCCCCGCAGTGCAACCGGAAACGTTGACAATCACCGCGACGAGGCAGGCCTATCAAGGCGACTTCAAACGCCTTGAAACGCCGCAGGCTGAACAGACAATCGACGCGGAGACCTTGCGTGCCTCAGGTGCCGTTGATCTCAATCAGGCCTTGGCCCTCTCAGCTACAGTGGCACGGCAAAACAACTTCGGCGGGCTGTGGAATGCCTTTGCAATTCGGGGTTTTGTCGGTGACGAAAATCTGCCCAGCAACTATTTGGTCAACGGCTTTAACGCCGGCCGTGGCTTCGGCGGCCCCCGTGATTTGTCGGGCATCGAGTCAGTTGAAGTGCTGAAAGGTCCGCGTGCAGCGTTGTTCGGGCGCGGTGAACCAGGTGGCACAGTCAATCTAGTCACCAAACGCCCCAC
>JBIIYQ010000131.1:0-7605 GCA_044346745.1 Usitatibacteraceae bacterium
AAGACCGATCGCCATCGCACGCGGTAAACTTAAACATCGATTCTTTCTGGCTATCATGCTCGCTGAAAACAAAAATTTCCCCCATTCACAAGCCGCGACTTTGAACGTCGGCGACTGCGACGCTCATGCTGCTATTCGCGAAGTCATTTCCCGCGCCGGCGAAATCATTCTCGGCAAAGACGCACAGATTCGCATGGCCATCGCTTGCATCTTGGCTCGTGGGCATTTGCTGATTGAAGATGTACCAGGTGTCGGCAAAACCACTCTCTCCCACGTCATTGCCAGCTTGCTCGGCCTGAAGTATCAGCGCATTCAGTTCACCAGTGATCTTTTGCCGGCTGACATCGTTGGCGTTTCTATTTTTGACCGGGAATCGTCGACATTTCGATTCCATTCGGGTCCAATTTTTTCGCAAGTGATTCTTGCTGACGAAATCAACCGCGCCAGCCCAAAGGCGCAGTCGGCCCTGTTGGAGGCGATGGAAGAACATCAAGTGACCGCTGACGGCAAAACGATGTCGTTGCCTGAACCGTTTTTTGTCATCGCCACACAAAACCCTTCCCACCAAATCGGGACCTTCCCGCTGCCGGAGTCACAACTCGACCGTTTTTTGATGCGTATCAGTTTGGGGTATCCAGAGCAATCAGCAGAACGTGCGCTGCTCAAGGGCGAAGACCGGCGAGAGATGGTTGCCCGGATAAAACCAGCAATGTCGGTCGCGCAACTCGTAACATTACAAAAGGAAGCGACGGAAATCCACGTTTCGGACGCCTTAGTCGACTATGTACAGGCGCTGGCTCTCCACACCCGCGACTCGTCACACTTTGAGATGGGTCTTTCGCCGCGTGCCGGGCTGGCACTACTCCGCGCTGCACAGGCATGGGCAATGCTATCGGGCCGCGCACTCGTCCTGCCGGAAGACGTCCAGTCGGTGGCACCTGCGGTCGTCGGCCATCGACTACGCGCCATTCTCAATAAGGGCGGCAGTTCGAAATCCATCGATCCGGCGCAAGATCTGCTCCAATCGGTGCCTATTCCTTGATGCCCTCGTTGCACCCGACTCTCGTTAACCTTACATAGAACAAAGATTGGCACAAAAGATGACAACACTTGTTTCCCCTTCGAAGCTTTTCTCCGGCTTACTTTGCATTCTATTGTTATGCGCGGTTGGGGACGTGCGAGCGGCCTTTAAGTGTCAGGATGCCGACGGCAAGATCGAATACTCAGATCGCCTTTGCGACCCGTCCAAAACCTTCTTGGACAGAACCAAGGCCAACAAGAGTGTGCAATCAAAACCTATCGCCGTGCCGATGGACCAGCTGCAAAGTTTGTTTACCGACTTTGAGCAACGCCTGTGTGAACGTGAAGTCCTCGGTGCCGAACTTGATCGTGCGAGTCGCGCCGGCGAAATCACCAAAGCGCCGACGATTTGGCGAGCAAAACAGGACAAAATCATAGAACTCAACGATGTTATGGTCGATTTTCAGCAACGTGCGGTGAGGATCACCAAGCCAACCGGTAGCGAAAGTCCTGAAACCGCTGCACTCAGGAGATTTCAGGAAAGCCTAAAGACCTGTCAACAACGTAGCATAATTCAACCCCCAGCCCCCCACCCCTCATCGGCCCCCGCACTTGCCCTAGCGAAGCCCGCCTCGAAGTAGCGTGATCCCGCCTAGGCCCACGATTGACCATGGGTGACTTCTCATTTGCCCTCCGGGAGCGCATCTCAGATTGGATTTTTCGTGCGCGCATTCCAGAGCAACCGCCCGTTGTTCTGACACAAAAACGCATCTTCATCATTCCGACACGCACCGGTTACTTCTTTGGCTTTGTGTTGGTATTGCTGCTCATCGCGTCAGTGAACTACGCATTGTCACTGGGCTTCCTGCTCACTTTCCTATTGGCCAGTATGGGCGGCATGTCGATGCTGCACACCTTCCGCAATCTGGCACGTCTTTCCATCTCGCCTGGACGCGCCCAGCCGACCTTCGTCGGCGACATCGCCCGCTTTCATCTGGTGTTGCACAACCCGGGCGTTGCGCGATTCTCGGTCGGCGTCAAGCGCGCCAACTTACGAGATGCTGAGCCGACCTTCGGCGACATCGCTCCCACCGGTAGCAGCAACCTCTCTTTGAGTATGGTGGCTGAGTCACGCGGCTACTTCCCCTGCGGAAGGCTTGAGATATTCACCGAATATCCGGTCGGTTTGTTTCATGCTTGGTCTTACGTCGATTTTGGCATGACCTGTTTGGTCTATCCCAAGCCCGACCCCGGTGCGGGCGCATTACCAATCTCCGCCACCGGCAACGGCGAAGGCAATATCCCGGTGGCCGGCGATGAGGAGTTCCAATCGCTGCGCGCCTATCGCGCCGGTGACACGTTGCGGCAGATCGCGTGGAAAGCGCTGGCACGTGAGCAAGGGCTGCTGGTCAAAGAATTTGGCACCACCACCAGCGCCGATTTGTGGCTTGATTACGCGGCACTAGTAGGCTTTGGCGTCGAGCAACGCTTGGCGCGGCTGACGTGGTGGGTACTCGAAGCCGAGCGTTCGCTGGTGCCCTACGGTTTGAAGTTGCCTGGTCGCACCATCCAACCATCGATGGGCCGCCAGCACCGCGATCAGTGCCTTGAAGCCTTGGCGCTGTATGGGCAGCCGGATGGAGCGGCGGCATGATCAACAGCGGCGCACTCACCCTTGCAAACGTCACCTGGCTGGTGGCGGCGATGGGCTTTGTCATCGCGCCACACGTGCAGCGTCTGCCTTGGTGGGCGTCTGCCGTTTGTCTGGCGGCGGGTGCATGGCGCTGGTGGATCGCGCGCAATGGCCTGCGCACACCCGGCTGGTTAATCATGGGCGGCATCGCCTTTGCCATCACCGCTGGCGCGTTCCTCGAATACCGCGAGTTATTCGGTCGTGAAGTCGGCGTGATGTTGCTCATCGTCATGCTCTGTTTGAAGTTGCTCGAGATGCGGATGAAGCGAGACGCGATGGTCGTCATCTTCTTGGGCTTTTTTCTGGCGCTGACCAATTTTTTGTACTCACAGACCATCCTGATGGGCGGCTACATGTTGGTCTGTGTGTGGCTAATGATCGCAACACTCATCGGCTTTAACCGCATCAATAGCGAACCCACCATCCGTGATCGCCTGGCACCGGCGGGCTGGCTGCTGTTGCAATCGATCCCGATGATGATCGTGTTTTTCTTCCTGTTTCCGCGCGTCAGCGGCCCGTTGTGGAGCACACCACAGGATGGGCAGGCGCGTACGGGACTGTCAGACAGCATGGCACCCGGCGACATTTCGAAACTCTCGCAGTCCGATGCGGTGGCGTTTCGTGTTGAGTTTGAAGGTGCGGTGCCAAACAGCACCGATCTTTACTGGCGTGGCCCGGTGCTGGGCATGCAGTCTGCGCGCGGCTGGCGGATGTACGATTCGCTCCCCGTCGCAGAATTCAAATACACCGCGCTGAGCCCCGAAGTTAAGTACCGCGTCACCATGCAGCCACACAACAAAACGTGGCTGTTTGCCTTGGACATTCCAAGCGCCGTTCCGTCCAATGCGTTTATGCTCACCGACTACCAGATGCGCGCCTCGGAACCAGTCAATGCACTCAAAGCCTACAGCATCGGCTCGCATTTAAATTACCGCATCGACGCGGATGGCTCGCCGACCGAATTACAAAAGTATCTCAACTTCAGTAGCCGCATCAATCCGCGCACTATCGCCTTTGGCAAAGAGATGCGTGAAAAGTACCCAGACCCCAAGGTGCTGATTGATGAACTGATGAAGATGTACAACCGTGAATTCACCTATACCTTGGAGCCGCCAAAGTTAGGCGACAATCCGATGGATGAATTCCTGTTCGGCACCAAGCTAGGATTCTGTGAGCACTACGCGGGAAGTTTTGCCCTCATCATGCGCGCGGCCGGAGTCCCTGCGCGTGTGGTCACCGGCTACCAAGGGGGGGAAGTCAATCCCGTCAGTCGCATGTTGGTGGTCAAACAAGCTGAGGCGCACGCGTGGACGGAAGTCTGGCTGCCAGACTTGGGCTGGTTACGTGTTGACCCCACCTTCGCGGTGTCACCGCTCAGGATCAATCGTGGGGTGTCTGCCGCGCTGGGTCCAGTGGGCGTGTTTGACAACATGGTCGAAGCCGACAAACTCGGCATCCTGCGCAGCCTCGCCTACACCTGGGACGCGGTGAACTCCGAATGGAACCGCTGGGTGGTCGGCTTTAACCAAGACCGTCAGCGCGGCATGTTCGAAGGCTTTGGTATGCCTGACGTGGACTGGCGCACGATGGCGATGTGGCTGATCGGCGGCGTGTTTGTCGCGGGCGGCGGCATGGGACTGGTGCTGCTGGCACTCGCCTACCGAAATCGAAAGTCCGCTGTAGATGCGGCATTTGAGCGCTTTTGTGCCCAACTCGCCCGCCAGGGCTTGACCCGCGCCAATACCGAGGGCCCGGTAGATTTCTTGAAGCGTGTCGAGCGCGAGCGCCCGCAGGACTTCGCGGAGGCCAAAAACGTCATCGATGCGTACGTTGCCGCACGTTACGCACCTACTGCAAGCGACGTGTCATCCCAACGACGTTTTATCCAGTTGGCGAAGCGTTTTCGTAGCGCATAGCAAACGCTGGCGACTGCGACAGAAGCGCCGTCTATCGGCGTAAACTCTGCGCTATGAAAATGAGAACGTCGGAGGCAATGTGAACCACAGCGTGAACCCCGCCGCGAACCCCGCAAATTTCCCCTCGATCAAGGACCAGGTTTCCGCCGAAGAGTGGCAGACCCGCGTCGACCTCGCCGCCTGTTACCGGTTGATTGCACTCTACGGCTGGTCGGATCTAGTCTTCACCCACATCACCGCCAAGATTCCCGGCACCGAAGGCCAGTTCCTGATCAATCCATACGGGTTGTTGTTCGACGAGATGTCCGCGTCCACATTGGTGAAGATTGATGCCGCCGGCAACAAGCTCGATGCGTCCAATCCGTTTCCGGTCAATCCAGCAGGTTTTGTCATCCACAGCGCCGTGCATGCCGCGCGTGAAGACGCCAAGTGTGTGTTGCACACCCACACCGCTAATGGCGTCGCAGTGGCGGCACAACGCGGCGGGCTACTGCCGATCTCGCAGCAATCGATCATCGTCCTCTCAAGTCTCGCGTACCACGATTACGAAGGCATCGCATTAAACGACGACGAGAAGCCGCGATTGGTGCGCGACCTCGGCGACAAAAATTTCCTGATGTTGCGCAATCACGGCCTGTTGACAGTTGGCAACACCATCGCCGATGCCTTCCTCGCCATGTATTTTTTCGAGACCTGCTGCGCGATACAAATTCGTGCGCAGGCAGGCGACCGATTCGGCGACGATCTGATACCGATCCCGCAGCCCATACTGGATGGCGCAAAAGCACAGATGAAAGCCGTGACGGCAGGGCTGGGCGCAAACCTCGCATGGCCCGCACTGCTGCGCAAGCTTGACCGAATTGATACCTCGTATAAAAACTAAGGCTCGAGTCTCTGCACATGGAGAAAAAATACACCGCCTTTGCCTCGTTCTACCCGTACTACCTGTCCGAGCATCGCAATGCCACCTGCCGTATGTTGCACTTTGTCGGCTCAACCATCGTGCTCGCGATGGTCGCGACGATGATCACCACGCAACAATGGTGGATGGGATGGTTAATCCCACTGGCGGGTTATGGCTTTGCGTGGGTCGGCCATTTTTTCTTCGAGCACAACCGCCCCGCAACATTTACCTACCCCTTCTATAGTTTTGCCGGCGATTGGGTGATGTACTCACATTTGTTGACCGGCAAGATTGGGTTCACACCTCGCGCTGACGAATTGGCCGGCTAGTGGACGCAGCACTTTCGGCTTCAGGCACCGCCAATCCAAAACGGCGTCGCATCTATTTGATGCGCCACGGTGCAGTCACCTACTTCACCCCGGAAGGCGCTCCCATTGCACCGGACGGTGTGCCGCTTAACGACGCCGGAATTGTGCAAGCGGATGCCGCAGGGCAATTGTTTGCGCAGCATGGTGTCAATTTTGATCGCGTGATTGTCAGCGGACTGCCGCGCACCATTCAAACCGCCGAGCGGCTGCTGGCAAAGTTGGAGTCCACCAACCAAATTGAACATCGCCCATCACTACAGGAAATTCGTGCCGGCAAACTTCGTCATATTCCGAAACAGGAATTACGCGAGAGTTTCCTGAGTGTGCTCTACGGTACTGCCTCACTCGATACCAAATTTATGGGCGGCGAAAGTGTCGGCGCCCTACTCGATCGCGTGTTGCCGGAAATCGATGGCTTGCGCAATGACACCAGTTGGTCAACGCTACTGCTGGTGCTGCACGGCGGGGTGAATCGCGCAATATTGAGTTATTTGTTGTCTGGCCAACGGACAATGATGGGGGGCTTCGAGCAAAGTCCAGCTTGTATCAATGTAATTGACATCGGTACTGCCCCACGCGATGTCATTCTGCGTGCCACGAATCTTTCGCCAACGGATTGGTTACAACACGACACACGCTCCTCGACAATGGAAGTATTGTTTGGGCAATATGCAGCGCAAGGCTCGCGCAATCCATAACGAACACAACACACAAACGAAAACTCCCCGGCAAATGATGATGCCCTTTCTTAAGTCACTACCTTTGGCATGTCATCCCGGCTTAGTTACCAAACTGCGCCGGGATCCAATTTGTATTGTTGTGAACGGACGACCGAACTTGGATCCCGGCGCCTTTACGTAACTAAGCCGGGATGACAGGCTAGAGCTTGCGCCATGAACACCAACCCCGAAAACCAACCTAAATAGCTTCGATGACCGATCCGTTTCAACACTTTGCCGGCACCAAGCCCGTATCCAACCAACACCAGTTCGACGTTGGCGCACTCGAAGAATGGCTGTCGGAAATGCTCGGCAGCGAATTCGATGGACTCAAGGTTGAGCAATTCAAAGGCGGGCAATCGAATCCCACCTTCAAACTCATTACCCCCAAACTAAATTACGTGATGCGCGCCAAACCGGGGCCATCATCCAAGCTGCTGTCGTCCGCACATGCGATCGAACGTGAGTACGAAGTGCTCACCGCGCTGCGGCACACCGATATTCCCGTACCAAAAACCTACGCGCTGTGTGAAGATGAATCGATCATCGGCCGCGCGTTTTTTATCATGGAGATGGTGGAAGGCCGCATCATGTGGGACCCGCAATTGCCGGGCTTGGCCAATGCCGAACGCGCCGCCGTGTTTGATGAAATGAATCGTGTCATCGCCGCCCTGCACTCGGTTGACTTTGAGGCAATCGGCCTCGGTGAATACGGCAAACCTGGCAATTACTTCGCACGTCAAATCAGCCGCTGGACCAAACAATATCAAGACTCCGGCACGGAAAAAATTGAGGCGATGAACAACCTGATCGAATGGTTGCCGCAGCACATTCCGGCTGGGGATGAAACGTCGATCGTGCACGGCGACTATCGGCTCGATAACCTTATCTTCCATCCCACTGAGCCGCGCATCTTAGCCGTGCTCGACTGGGAACTTTCCACGCTCGGCCATCCACTCGCGGACTTTGCGTATCACGCCATGAC
>JBIIYQ010000132.1:0-7581 GCA_044346745.1 Usitatibacteraceae bacterium
GCAGACATGTACGTCGCGTTGCAAACCTCTCGCGCTTTCACCTACAAAGTCGCCAACATGCTCGACCAAGGCCGTGGCCGTGCGGCGCGTAAAGACGCCGCAGCTTGCATCTTGTATGCGTCGGAGTCGGCGGTGCGCGTGACGCTGGAAGCCATCCAGTGTTTAGGCGGAAATGGATACATCAACGAGTACCCAACCGGACGATTGTTCCGTGACGCCAAGCTTTACGATATCGGCGCGGGGACAAATGAAATTCGCAGAATGTTGATTGGTCGCGAGTTGTTTGGCGAGAGTGCTTAGCTTGAAAGCGCCTCATGTTTGACGTAATTGCGCAATCAATCGCGGGCATCTTTCAGAAGAGTACGCCAAATTGGGTTAAACGCGCAGCCTGGTTTTTTGTTGTGGCCGGCGCGGCACTGCTATTGACGTTGTTGTTTGGCTCGTATTAGTTGTCGCACCGGCGGAGGCCGGTGCCCAAGTTTCACACGGTAAATTAGGCACCGGCCTCCGCCGGTGCGACAGTTAGAAAGGTAGTCATATATGTCTCAGTCCAACGATTCCGTTGTCATCGTCGCCGCAAAACGTACCCCAATTGGTTCCATGAACGGCCAACTGGTTGGGCTCACTTCTCCGCAACTAATGTCCACCGCCATCAAGGCTGCTGTGGCGGCATCAGGCGTTAAAGCCGAAGACATTACCGAAGCCATCATCGGTTGTGTATTGCCCGCTGCACTCGGCCAAGCGCCTGCGCGCCAAGCCGTGCTCGGTGCAGATTTGCTGAAGTCCACCGCATGTACGACCGTCAACAAAGTTTGCGGCTCGGGCATGAAGACCACCATGATGGGTTACGACGCCATCATGGCAGGCTCGGCGTCAACGGTTCTGGTTGGCGGTATGGAAAGCATGAGTAACGCGCCGCACATGCTGCCGAAGGCGCGGCAAGGCTACCGCTACGGCCACTTCAAGGCGCTTGATCACATGGCCTTTGATGGTCTTGAAAACGCATACGACGGCAAATCGATGGGCATTTTTGCGGATGCCACTGCTGCTAAATACGGCTTCACCCGTCAAGACCAAGACGCATTTGCCGCAGAGAGTGTGAAGCGCGCCCAAGCGGCTGTGGCCTCAGGTGCATTCCAGGATGAAATTGCCGGTGTGACGGTTACGGTTAAGGGCGCCGACACCGTGTTGGCTACCGACGAGCCACCGGGCCAATGCAAACCTGAAAAAATTCCATCACTCAAGCCCGCCTTCAACAAGGACGGCACCGTGACCGCTGCGTCGTCGTCCTCCATTTCTGATGGAGCGGCAGCGTTGATCCTGATGAAGGAATCGGACGCCAAGGCAAAGGGCATCACGCCGATTGCGCGTATCGTCGGTCACGCACAAAACGCGCACGAACCGGAATGGTTCACGACCGCGCCAGTCGGCGCAATCGACAAGTTACACAAGAAACTCGGATGGGGCCCGGACAACGTCGATCTCTACGAAATCAACGAAGCCTTCGCGGTGGTGGCGATGGCGGCGATGAAAGACTTGAACCTGCCGCATCCCAAGGTGAACGTCAACGGCGGCGCGTGTGCGCTCGGCCACCCAATCGGTGCGTCCGGCGCACGTTTGATCGTCACGCTGTTGCATGCACTGAAAGCACGAGGCGGCAAACGCGGTATCGCATCGCTTTGTATCGGTGGCGGTGAAGCGACTGCAATCGCTGTTGAATTGGTTTAGCAAACCCTAGTATTAGCGGGCATCTTCAGGCATTTATGCTTGAAGAAGCCCCTCCTCATTAAACTTTATAGGACTTTATGCAATCCGTCTTAGTGATTGGTGCTTCACGCGGCCTTGGCTTGGAATTTGTCCGGCAGTACCGCAAAGCTGGCTGGTTGACCCTCGGCACCTGCCGTTCACCCGAGCAGGACGCGTTACTCAGTGCCGAAGGTGCGACTGCGATCCGGTTGGATGTCTCCGACCCCGACAGCTTTGCGGGGCTCGCTCGGGCGCTTGCCGGCACCAGTATTGATGTCTGTATCTACAATGCCGGTGCGTTTGGCTCCCGTGAAGGTCCTTCGGTGGCGCCGAGCAAAGACGTGTTTGACCAGGTCATGCACGCCAACGTATTTGGCGCGATGCAGGCGATCCCGGTGGTAGTCCCCGCTCTGCTCAAGTCCAAGGGGAAATTTGCATTCGTGACCAGCCGGATGGGATCCATCTCGCTGATGACCAGTGCGGTCGCTCCGACTTACCGCGCCAGCAAAGCCGCACTCAACGCCGTTGTGAAGGCGACTTCCATTGAATACGGGCCGCAAGGCGTCACCGCCTTTGTGATGCATCCTGGTTGGGTCAAGACCGACATGGGTGGTGCCGACGCGGACATCGAGCCGGCAGTAAGCATCAGCGGAATGCGCAAGGTGATTGCCGATGCAACGTCTGAATCAAACGGCAAATTCTTCAACTACGACGGGGCTGAACTCGCATGGTAAGCAAACGAATCACAGCATCGGTGGCGGCATGTTGCGCAGCTGTGTTGCTTGGCGGCTGCGGCAAGGGGCCGGCAACTGCGGAGCCGACGGAAAAACAGCGCGCAGAGAGCCGCGAAAAAGCAAAGGAATCGCCGGTGTTTGGCACCCAAGTACAAGCGCTCGATAAAGCCAAAACCACTGCCGACGAGGCCGCCAAGGTCGCCGAAGATCGCGCGAAAAAGGCCGACCAGTAATGCTCATGATGGCTACTCACGACTTCTTGACCGAAGACCAGCGCGCGATTCGCGACATGGCGCGGGATTTTGCGCAGAACGAGCTTGCACCGCAGGCGGCCCAGTGGGAGCGGGACAAATGGATTCCTGACGCCGTTGTCACCCAGATGGGAGAGCTTGGTCTGCTTGGCATGACGGTTGGAGACGTATGGGGTGGCTCGTTTTCCGATTACGTCGCCTATGCGCTGGCGATTGAAGAAATCGCCGCCGGTGATGCGTCAACATCGACACTGATGAGTGTGCACAATTCCGTTGGCTGCGGGCCGGTGGACGCGTGGGGAACACAGACGCAAAAGGAACGCTGGTTGCGTGACTTGGCGACAGGCAAAACGATTGGCTGCTTTTGTTTGACCGAGCCGCAGGCGGGTTCTGAAGCGAACAACCTTAAAACCAAAGCGGAATTGAAAGACGGCAAGTGGGTCATTAACGGTTCCAAACAATTCATCACCAACGGTAAACGTGCCAAGTTGGCCATTGTGTTCGCGGTGACCGATCCTGACCTGGGCAAAAAAGGCATCTCGTGTTTTGTCGTGCCGACCGACACACCCGGATTCAACGTTGGCCCAATGGAAAAGAAGCTCGGCATTCGTGCATCCGACACCTGCCCCATCAGCTTCGTCGATTGTGCGGTGCCAGAAGATCACATGCTTGGCCCGCGTGGCAAAGGCCTCGCCATTGCGCTCTCGAATCTCGAAGGTGGACGCATCGGAATTGCTGCGCAAGCACTTGGCATCGCGCGCGCAGCGCTTGAGGCGGCGCTCGCCTATGCCAAAGAACGTAATCAATTTGGCAAAAAAATTGTTGAGCACCAATCGATCGCCAACATGTTGGCTGATATGCACACACGTATCAACGCCGCGCGACTAATGATTTTGCATGCCGCAAAAATGCGTGACGCCGGACTTCCCTGTTTGTCGGAAGCCTCACAAGCAAAGTTGTATGCGTCCGAGCTTGCTGAATGGGTGTGTAGCAAAGCGATCCAAATTCACGGCGGTTATGGTTATCTGGAGGACTATCCGGTTGAGCGCTTGTATCGGGATGCCAGAATCACCCAGATCTACGAAGGTACTAGCGAAGTCCAGCGTATGGTGATTGCGCGAGAATTAGCGAAAGATTGATTGCTGGTGAAGGTCTTGGCTCATTAAGTGGGTTTCAGATGCGGTGATGCATCTGCCTATCGAAACATTGCGACAACAATAATCAATGCCAAAAATCGTTTCCAAAATTGATTCACTCTCTCCCGCATTTGCCGCGAATACCGCGCAGATGTGCGCCACAGTTGATGAACTCATCGCCCGTACCAAACTGGTGACGCAAGGCGGTGGCGCTGACGCAAACGCAAAGCATGTGGCGCGCGGCAAATTGCTGCCGAGGGATCGTGTCGCTGCCCTGCTCGACCCCGGCTCCCCTTTCCTTGAACTGTCGCCCTTAGCGGCATGGGGCCTGTATGGCAGCGCGGGAAACGACGGCCCGGGTGACGCCCCCGCTGCGGGAGTGATCACGGGTATCGGACGTGTGTCTGGTATTGAATGCGTCATCGTTGCCAACGATGCGACCGTAAAAGGCGGCACCTACTATCCGATGACGGTGAAAAAACATTTGCGTGCGCAAGAAGTGGCGATGCAAAACAACTTGCCGTGTATCTATCTGGTGGATTCTGGTGGCGCGTTTTTGCCGCTGCAGGACGAGGTCTTTCCGGACAAAGAACACTTTGGTCGAATCTTCTACAACCAAGCCAATCTCTCTGCAAAAGGCATTCCCCAAATCGCGTGTGTGATGGGTTCTTGTACCGCAGGCGGCGCTTATGTGCCGGCCATGTGTGATGAATCGATCATCGTCAAAAATCAAGGCACGATCTTCCTTGGCGGTCCACCTTTGGTCAAAGCGGCGACCGGTGAAGTGGTGACCGCCGAAGAATTGGGCGGCGGAGACGTACACAGTCGCACCTCTGGCGTAACGGATCACCTTGCGGAGAACGATAAACATGCGCTCGGCATTGCGCGTGAAATCGTTGCACATTTAAACCGCGAAAAATTCATGCCGGTTGCTAAACGGGAATCGGTCGAACCCGCTTATCCGGCTGACCAGTTGTACGGCATTATCCCCAAGGACACCAAGCAGCCCTTTGACATCCGCGAAGTGATCGCGCGGATTGTGGATGGCTCCGAGTTTCATGAGTTCAAAGCGCTCTATGGCACCACATTAGTTTGTGGTTTTGCGCATCTGCACGGGTATCCGATCGGCATTGTTGCCAATAACGGCATTCTGTTTTCTGAGTCGGCACTCAAGGGGGCACACTTTATTGAGCTGTGTAACCAGCGCGGTGTGCCGCTTGTTTTCTTGCAAAACATCACTGGCTTCATGGTCGGCAAAAAATATGAAACCGGCGGCATCGCCAAAGATGGCGCAAAAATGGTGACGGCGGTGTCATGTGCAAAGGTGCCGAAATTCACCGTCATCATCGGCGGTTCGTTTGGCGCGGGCAATTACGGCATGTGTGGCCGCGCGTTCAACCCTCGTTTTATGTGGACTTGGCCCAATGCGCGGATTTCTGTGATGGGCGGCGAGCAAGCGGCCTCTGTGCTTTCTACCGTCAAACGCGATGGCATCGAAGGCAAAGGTGGTGCGTGGACGGCAGCAGAAGAAGAGGCATTTAAAGCACCGATCCGCGAGCAATACGAGCGTCAAGGCAATCCCTACTACGCCACTGCGCGGCTGTGGGACGACGGCGTTATCGACCCGGCGCAGACTCGTACAGTACTTGGCCTAGCCATTTCAGCATCAATGAATGCACCAATCGAGAAGACCGATTACGGTGTCTTCCGCATGTAGGCGCAAAAGACCATGAGTTATGTTCTCACTGAAATTGACGGACCTTTGGCCATTGTCACCCTCAACCGGCCTGACAAACACAACGCGTTTGATGACACGTTCATCGCAGAACTGACGCATCATCTTGAAGCTGTGAATTTACGGCTCGATGTGCGGGTGGTTGTCATTTCTGCAAGCGGCAAGTCCTTCTCGGCCGGCGCGGATCTGAACTGGATGAAACGTGTCGCCGCCTATAGCCACGTTGAGAACGAACGTGATGCGATGGGCCTGGCAACGTTAATGAAGACCCTCCACGGCATGAGCAAGCCCACCATCGCGCGGGTGCATGGGCCTGCGTTTGGCGGTGGAGTAGGACTAGTCGCCTGTTGTGACATGGCAGTTGGCACGCACGATGCGGCGTTCTGTTTGTCGGAAGTCAAACTCGGATTAATCCCGGCAGTCATTTCGCCTTATGTGATCGCCGCAATAGGTCAGCGCGCCGCCCATCGCTATTTTTTAACGGCCGAACGGTTTGATGCTGGTGAGGCATATCGCTTGGGCCTGCTGTCAGATATCGCCAACACTGAAGATGAGCTGGACGAGAAAATTGAAAGCCTCATCAATGTCCTGCTCCAGGCCGGACCGGAGTCGATTCACGAAGCGAAACAGCTCATTGGCGCCGTTGCCGGTCGGCCGATCAACGACGCTCTCATCGTTGATACAGCTTCTCGCATTGCACGGGTTCGCGTCAGTGCCGAAGGCCAGGAAGGTCTGCAAGCGTTTCTCGCCAAACGTAGCGCAGCCTGGGTGCCACCGCCGCTACCCCCAACCGACAACTGAAGCGATAGCAACTCATAAGCAAAGGCGCACATGGACGCAAAACTCATTCTTTATCCTGTAGTGGCGATGTTCCTGCTGATGGTGATTGTCGCCGTCACCATGTTCCGCAGGCGCGTGGCGTTTTACAAAACCAATCGCGTTCATCCCCAACAGACAGCGACATCCGCGCAAATGACCGCAACGATGCCCGACTCGCGCGCGCCTGATAACTTTCGGAATCTGTTTGAGATGCCGGTGATGTTCTACGTTTTGTGTCTTGCCCTATTGGCAACCGGCCTAACCTCTCTGCCACAACTCGTGTTGGCGTGGCTATACGTCGCCGCACGTTATGCCCATAGCTATATCCACCTCACCAGCAATACTGTGATGACTCGTTTCTATGCGTTTGCCGCAAGTTTTTTGCTCTTGGTCTGCGGCTGGGTACTGTTTGCTTATCAACTCGCCACATCAGCTAAGGCATAACGTGTTTCGAAAAATCCTCATCGCCAATCGTGGTGAAAACAAGGCGCTTCGCGCCGCCGTTTCGGCGCAGGCTAACTGTGCGCAGCACACGTTAAGCTCGCTTCAGCGAGCGGCCGGAGCCACATTGCCTGCCCATATTGATTCCCATGTTTAATAAGATCCTCATCGCCAATCGTGGCGAAATTGCCTGCAGAGTCATCCGCACATGTAAACGGCTTGGCATCCAAACCGTGGCCGTGTACTCCGACGCAGATGCCAATGCGCAGCACGTGCTTCAGGCCGACGAGGCATTCCACATCGGCGGTTCTCGCCCAGCCGACTCCTATCTGAAGGCGGACGTCATCTTGGCAGTCGCCAAGCAGTGCGGTGCCGAGGCGGTACATCCCGGTTACGGATTTCTGTCCGAAAACGAATCCTTTTCACAGGCTTGTGAGGATGCCGGCATTGCCTTTATCGGCCCCACCCCGGATTCAATCCAGAAAATGGGATCAAAAAGTGCGGCCAAGGCGTTGATGGAAGCCGCGGGTGTGCCGGTGGTACCCGGTTATCACGGTGGGAACCAAGATCCAAAATTCCTCGCAGAACAATCAACCAAGATCGGTTATCCACAGCTAATTAAGGCGGTTTCGGGCGGTGGTGGCAAGGGTATGCGTTTGGTTGAGAAGGCCGATGAATTTATGGCGCAACTCGATGCCGCCAAGCGCGAAGCCAAGAAT
>JBIIYQ010000040.1:0-23407 GCA_044346745.1 Usitatibacteraceae bacterium
CAAGGGTGTACCTTTGAGGGCGAGCGTTCGTAGCCGTTCGACCAAGGTGTAAGCCAGTGCCGAGAGTAGGATACGGAACTGGTTGGCATTGAAGTAGTCGCCCCTGCAAAAATGCAAACTAGCCAGCAAACTTGGTGATTGCCCAACGCCAAGCGAATGGGGATCGTCGCAAAGTTGAGATCGCTGCGGCAAGAAACGCGTGCGCAAAAAGACCCGAGAGGCCTAAGCGGGTGATTAAAGACGTTGGGACACTAGTCTATTCATACTTCTTCCGGGTAGGTTGGTCAGGAACGCCCGAAGATGATCTTCTCCTGCCGCAACAGCCGGGCAATCAGCACCATCGCCAAGACAAAGATGGCGGTATTGACCGCGGCCGGCAGCAGGTAATGAATAAGATCGGTAGTTTCGCCTCGTAACAAACGGGTAATCACCATCAGTTGCGCTAGAACCGGCACAAACAGCTGCCAGGTCGCGTCCTTGAGTTGGGCAAACATCGCCACCGAGGGGATCAATGCGACCAACGTTATTGCGTAGGATGCGTAGGTTTGCCCTTCCTTAAAGTTGCGACCGTAAGTGGCGAGCAGCATTTGGACCGACGCCATCGCTGGGGCAAAGGTGAGCAACATCAGGAAAAACATGCCGTACTGCGCCGCGGATAGCGAGAGCACCGATCCGATCGAAGGCAAGTTGCCGTACTTAAGGGTTAGCGCAAAACCGATGAGGGTCAAAACAGCAATGCCCAAACTGTAGACAGACACCGCCACCCCCTTACCCATTACGAGCGCATCACGCGCGATTGGTGTCATCAACAAGGGCTCGAGCGAGCCCCGCTCACGCTCGCCGGCAGCAAGGTCAACCGCCATCGCTGTACAGCCGGTCACACAGCCGATCAGCGTGATCCACGGAATGATGAAAAGCAGCGCAGCAGCACGTTGCGCGGCCGTGCCCAAGTTAGTGTCTTGGATTTCGACTGGCCGCAGAACCGATGACGAAACACCTCGTGCGATCAAGCGTTGGGCGGCAACTTCGGCGTTGAAAGCGCGCATCACCCGCCGCAACGCACCGACCGAAGCACCACTTGAGCTTTGCCGCGTGTCATCGTAGACCAACTCCACCTTCGCTTCGCCGGTGAGGAACTTCTCGCTGAAATCAGCTGGAATTACCATTACGGCGTCATGATTGCCTTGTTTAATCAGCTCACGAAAGTCCGGTTTGGGGTCAAGCAGCTTCATGTCCTGACGTTGCAAGAAATTCACCAGCTCAGGCGCGTGTTGTTTGCCAGAAAGGTAGATTTCCTTTTTCTCTGCCTTCGCTTCAATGGAGCCAATGAAATAGCCGAGGCCGAGCAAGATGATTGGTCCCATCGCGATCGACAAGAGAAAGATCATGGTCGCGGTACGTTTATCGCGCAGATGATCGGTCAGCTCCTTCTTAGCGACAGTCAGGATGGTTTTGATTTTGGAAACGGGTTTGTTGGCCATGATCAAGCACCCTTTTCTGCGCTGCCGGAAGTTGCGTTAAGCGATTCGTCGTCGATTCCTGCCAGTGCGACAAAGGCATCTTCCAGACTGCTGCGCCCGCTCTGAGCGAGCAGCGCCTCGGTGGTGCCCTGTGCACAAACTTTGCCCTTGGCGATGATGATGATCTCGTCACACAATGCCGCAACTTCTTGCATGATGTGGGACGAAAACATCACCGTGCGCCCTTCTGCCTTCAAACGCTTGATCAACTCGCGCAGCGCGCGGGTGGTCATGACATCCAATCCGTTCGTAGGCTCATCCAAAATGACAGTAGACGGCTCGTGTACCAATGCGCGGGTAATCGCGACTTTCATCCGTTCGCCCTGTGAAAATCCATCGGTACGGCGGTCGATGATCGACTTCATATCTAACCAATCGATAAATTTCGAGATCGTGGCTTCGCTCTTTGCCGTCTCGATACCGTGGAGTTCCGCGTAATAACGGATGTTCTCGCGGGCGGTAAGTCGTGTGTAGAGGCCGCGGGCATCGGTGAGAATGCCGCTGACTCGGCGGGCATTTTCCGGGTCCTTCGCGACGTCCAAGCCATCAACGAGGGCGCTGCCGCCGCCGATTTCCACGAGCGATCCAATCATACGAATGGTGGTGGTTTTTCCCGCACCGTTTGGTCCGAGTAATCCCGTTATCTGCCCGTTAGGCGCGGTAAAACTCACGCCGTCTACAGCGACGACCTTGCCGAAATTTTTCGATAAGTTGCGGACTTCAATCATGGCTTCGCTCCGGATTTTTCGCCACTCTGGGTCGATTTAGATTTTTCCACCATCGCTTGAAAGTAAGTCGGCCGCGGCAGGCGCTTTAGGCATTCGCCATCGATTCCCTCGACGCTGGCTTTTTCGATGAACTGCTTCACCATCTTCGGCGCACAACCGTGCTGTGAAACGCCATGACCGATATTTGGTGCCACCAGATGCACGCTATTGGAGAACGTCTTTTTCACCTCATCCCCAAAAATTGGCGGAGTGACCGGGTCGATGCCACCGGACAAAATCAGCACCGGTTTGTCGGACTTCACCGGTGTGTGGAAGTCCGGCGCAACCTTGCCCTTCGGCCAGTTCTCACACGCGGTGGAAAACTCGCGGATGAACATCGTTTGAAACGGCTGCACTTTCTCCGCTTCATCCCGTGCCGCAGCGTCGATTCGCGCAACATCCTCGTTGCAGGAAACGGAAAGACGCATGCCAAACGCAATCTTGTCTTCGGCGAAATCCATAAACCCACCGGATGCCGCAAACAGTGGCGCATAGTTTCCAACTGAGGCCTGCTTGATGGCTTCCGGCAATACCGCCACAAATTGAGGCACATATAGCAAGGTGAATACTTGTGTTGCAACCATCTGCCGGGAAACGGTTATCTCACGGGTCAGATTTGTAAGCGGGTCTCGGATGGCAATCTTTATCGGCTGTTTGTCTAAACGCCCGAGCAACGCCGCAAACCCGCCGCGAAAATCCGGGTACGCTTGTTGGCACTTGGGGTTGGTCTCGCATGCCTTGAAGGCTGACTCCAACGCCGCTCCCGCATCGCGCGCAAAGGTCGCCGGCAATGCCATTGAAGGAGACGCCACACCATCGAGCACGACAGTGCGAACGCGGTCCGGATAACGACGTAGATACTCCTGCGCAGTTCGTGTGCCGTACGAGCCGCCCCATAGGTTAATCTTGTCGTAACCGAGGCCCGCACGAACCTCATCGTAGTCGGCCATGGCGGTCGTGCTGCCGTACTGGGTTAGGTCGGCGCGCTGTGCCAAGGTGTCACGGCATTCCGTCACCACCTTCAGTGTGACGGCGCGCCGGGTTTCTGCAGACGCCATGTCCGCGGCATCATCGCTTGGAAACTTGCAATTAAGCAGATTTGACTTTCCCGTGCCGCGTTGGTCAATAAACACCACATCGCGTTTGGTTGTAAGTCCCGAAAGTTGCGGCGTCACGGACGCGATAAGATCTGTCGCTGCCTGTCCGGGCCCACCAGCGAAAATGAAGATCGGATCGGGCTCCTTAATTCGCGCCGACGCCGGGTAGACAACCACGTTAAGACCGATCTTTCGGCCGGACTTGGCCTCCCGATTTTCAAAAACCTCATGGGTTGCACACTTGAGCGCGCTTTCAACACCGGCAACCCGGCATTCCTTAAGTGCAATCGTCCCGATGTTTGGTGCGGTTTGGTTTGTCCGATCGTCGGTACAACCGAACAAAATTCCCGTGCTAATGAGCGTGAAGGCAAAAAGCAATATGCGAAGTTTTGGAGACATAAGGGCACGCAATGGTTAATGTCGAAAGAATGCCGGTCGCAAGATGCACGCTTGCTGACCCACATTCAAACATTATCTTATCCGCAGCCGAAGAACCGTTTGGTTCAGACGAAACCGGTCGGTTTGGCGACGAAACCCCGCCGGAATGGCGCGAAGTCGGTAGAGGTCGGTAGAGGCCACGCGGCCGCTCCTGTTGTTCAAATTACAAAAGCCGCGTTCAGCCGACGTCCGTACCGCAATCGCGGTACAGGCGGCCACGCAAAATTAGGCAAACACGATCCCGCCATTTTTTAATGCGACATGGACGACCGAATTAGGCGGGTATTTGCCCTCCAGGATCGCTTTGGCAAGCGGGTTCTCGATTTGTTGTTGGATGGCGCGCTTTAGCGGTCGCGCGCCGTAAACCGGGTCAAATCCAGCCTTGGCAATCTCCGTCATCGCCTCCGTGCTTACATCAAGCTGGAGTTCCATCGCTGCCAAGCGTCCCACCAAACCGGCCAACTGAATTTTGGCGATCGACGCAATATTCGCCTCGTCGAGTGCGTGGAACACCACCACCTCGTCGATGCGATTGACGAATTCGGGCTTGAAGTAGTTTTTAACTTCCGCCATGACAGCCAGCTTAACCACGCCGTAGTCAGAACCCGACATGGCTTGAATCTGCTGCGAACCCAAGTTGGACGTCATGACAATGACGGTGTTCTTGAAATCCACTGTGCGGCCCTGCCCGTCGGTCATGCGACCGTCATCGAGCACCTGCAACAGCACATTGAACACGTCCGGATGCGCTTTTTCCACCTCATCGAGGAGGATGACCGAATACGGCTTACGACGTACGGCTTCGGTCAAATAGCCGCCTTCGTCATACCCTACGTAGCCGGGCGGCGCACCGATCATTCGAGCCACCGAGTGTTTTTCCATAAATTCCGACATGTCGATACGGATCATGTGGTCTTCAGAGTCGAAAAGGAAGTTTGCCAGCGCTTTACACAGCTCGGTCTTGCCTACCCCCGTCGGCCCTAAAAATAGGAACGATCCGTAGGGACGATTCGGGTCACCCAACCCAGCCCTAGAGCGGCGGATAGCATCCGACACGAGGCGAACCGCCTCATCTTGGCCAATCACCCGCTCATGCAGCTTGGCTTCCATGTGCACCAGCTTTTCACGCTCGCCCTGCATCATCTTTGCAACCGGAATGCCAGTGGCACGAGATACCACTTCGGCGATCTCCGCCGCCCCGACATGGGTACGCAGAAGTTGCGTTTTGGCCGCTTTGGCGTCGTCTTTCTCCGCGTGTTTCAGCTGCGCTTCAAGCTGTGGCAGCTTGCTGTATTGCAGTTCCGCAAGTTTGTCGAATTGCCCCTTGCGCTGCAGGTCGGCCATTTGCGCGCGGATACGTTCGATCTCTTCCTTGATATGTTGCGTGCCCTGAAGCGCGGATTTTTCCGTTTTCCAAATCTCTTCAAGATCTGAATACTCGCGCTCCGCACGATCGATCTCTTCTTCGATCAACGTGAAGCGCTTTTGCGATGCCTCGTCTTTTTCTTTGCGCACGGCCTCGCGCTCAATCTTCAATTGGATCAATCGGCGATCAAGTTTGTCCATCACCTCCGGTTTGGAATCGATCTCCATCTTGATCCGCGCTGCCGCCTCATCAATGAGATCAATGGCTTTGTCCGGTAAGAAACGATCGGTGATGTATCGGTTGGATAACTCGGCCGCCGCGACGATCGCCGGGTCGGTGATTTCCACCCCGTGGTGAAGCTCATACCGTTCCTGCAGGCCACGCAGAATCGCAATCGTCGATTCCACTGAGGGTTCATTCACCAACACTTTCTGAAAGCGACGCTCAAGCGCGGCGTCCTTCTCCACGTATTTGCGGTATTCGTCAAGTGTGGTGGCGCCGATGCAATGTAATTCGCCGCGGGCCAACGCAGGTTTCAGCATGTTACCCGCGTCCATTGCGCCTTCGGCTTTGCCTGCGCCGACCATGGTGTGTAACTCATCGATAAAGACGATGGTCTGCCCCTGATCCTGTGCAAGCTCCTTCAAGACAGTTTTGAGGCGTTCCTCAAACTCTCCCCGATACTTGGCACCCGCAAGCAAGGCGGCCATGTCAAGCGATAGCACGCGTTTGCCTTTCAGGCTTTCCGGCACTTCACCGTTGATGATGCGTTGCGCAAGACCTTCAACAATCGCCGTCTTACCGACACCAGGTTCGCCGATTAAGACCGGGTTATTTTTGGTGCGACGCTGCAACACCTGGATGGCGCGCCGAATTTCGTCGTCTCGCCCGATAACGGGGTCCAACTTGCCTATACGGGCACGCTCGGTCAAATCGATGGTGTACTTCTTCAGCGCCTCGCGCTGACCTTCTGCATCCTGCGAATCCACGGAAGCGGCACCCCGGACAGCCAAAATCGCCGCTTCTAATGACTTGGGCGTCGCGCCGTGCTCTTTCAGCAGACGGCCGCATTCGCCTTTGTCGTTGGCGGCGGCCAACAAAAACCACTCGGAGGCAATAAACTGATCCCCACGTTTGCTAGCTTCTTTGTCGGTCAAATTGAGCAAGTTCGAAAGATCCCGGGACACTGAAATCTCCCCACCGGTCCCCTCGACCTTCGGTAGTCGCTTGATAGACTGCTCCAGGGCAGTACGTAGCTTTGGCACGGCGACACCGGCCCGCGACAGCACCGACGCATTGCCGGCGTCGGCATCGTCGATCAAGGCGATCAACAAGTGCGGCGGTTCGATAAAACTATTGTCGTTGGCGAGTGCAGTCGACTGCGCCTCCGAAAGAGCGTGTTGAAACCGCGTGGTCAGTTTGTCGGTGCGCATGGCGTGATATCCTCGTTTTTGAGTCTACGATGTCTCTATCTGGTTAGTCTTCCGCCGCGCGAGGGTTCAAACGAATGCGCTACGGTCAAGGTATATATGCGTGTGTCGAGCGACATTTCAAGGTGGAACATGGCCAAACAATCAGAAATCACGACCCCCGAGAGTAATGATCACCTACGCCACGACATCGAAAGCGCCGTGACACGCGACGTAACGTTTGCGCTCAGTGAGGATATCGGCAACGGCGACTTGACTGCACAACTGATCGCCGCGGAAAAACAGGCGGTGGCCAGTTTGATGACACGAGTCGATGGTGTGCTGGCGGGGCAAGAATGGTTTAACCGTGCCTTCACCGAACTCGACCCCGACTGTGAAATCTTCTGGCATGTCGGTGACGGCAAAGCCATTACTGCGGGTCAGCCGTTATGCGAGGTGTCGGGAAACGCACGCGCCATGCTCAGCGCCGAACGTACCGCACTCAATTTTTTGCAAACAATGTCCGCAGTGGCGACCAAGACCGCCGCCTATGTTGCTGCTGTTCGAGGAACCAAGGCAAAAATTCTCGACACGCGAAAGACATTACCGGGGCTGCGTGTGGCGTTGAAGTATGCAGTTGCAGTTGGCGGCGGGGTAAACCATCGCATCGGTTTATTCGACGGAATCTTGATCAAGGAGAATCACATCGTAGCGGCGGGTAGCATCGGCGCGGCACTGCGATCGGCATTTGATCTGGTTAAACACGCGGCCGCTGCGGATACGATGATCGAAATTGAAGTTGAAACGCTGGAACAGCTCGAAGAGGCGCTCGACGGCGGGGCGAGGCTGATTTTGCTGGATAATTTCTCGCTTGAAACCATACGCGAAGCAGTCCGTCTCAACGCTGGTCGCGCGGAACTAGAAGCCTCGGGTGGGGTCAATCTCCAGTCGGTTCGAGAAATCGCTGAGACGGGTGTGGATCGTATTTCGATAGGCACCTTAACCAAAGATATCCAGGCGCTGGATTTGTCCATGCGCTTCAAACTTCACTGAGACAACCCATGAATCGAGTTACAAAGCTTTTACTAGCCGTCGCAACAATGCTTACGTTTGTAGGTTGCGCCTCAACCTCCTCTCCAAACGCTGATCCATGGGAGGGCTTTAATCGTGGCTCGTTTGCCGTGAACGAAGCCATCGACAAAGCCGTACTGACACCTGCGGCGAAGGGTTATCAGGCGATAACTCCCAAATTTGTTCGCTCAGGTGTGTCGAATGCATTCGGCAACGTAGATGACGTTGGCACCGGTGTGAACAACCTCCTTCAAGGCAAACCCGGAAGCGCGTTGTCCGATTTTGGTCGCGTGCTGGTCAATTCCACACTCGGAATTCTTGGGCTGTTCGACGTTGCGTCCCCGATGGGACTAGACAAAAACAACGAAGATTTCGGCCAGACACTCGGTAAATGGGGCGTTGGGTCGGGGCCGTATATGGTGCTGCCGCTGTTGGGGCCCTCCACCCTGCGAGACAGCGTTGGTCGCGTGCCGGATCGATATACCTCTTACGGTCAATACCTTGAACACGTGCCGACGCGCAACACCGTTCAGGGCGTAGACATCATTCGCATACGCGAGGAGCTGTTGGCGACCGGCAAGACACTCGATGAGGCCTCGCTCGACAAATACCAGTTCCTCCGCGACGCATTTTTGCAGCGCCGCCTGAACCAAGTGCACGACGGCAAAGTGCCACCTAAACTTCGCGAAAAACTTGAAGAGGACTTGGAGGCACCGGCAAGCACTTCGACAAAGCCAACGACAACAAAATGACCGGTCTAGAGGTCAGCCTGTTGATGGTGTTTTTGGCGTTTTGCGCCATCATGGGTGCCGTGCTGATGTTCTGCATCCGTGAACGTAGGCTGATCGACGGGCTGACCAGCGTAGCTCCCATGAGCGCAGAGGCCATTGAAAACGAGGACAATCGCTTGGTACAGGTACTTTTTGGGGCGATCGTCGCGGGCGCGATGCTCGCCTTGATTACCGGCTATCTCGTATTTGTTCGAGATTGGAACTAGTTTAAATTCAGAACGTTACAAGTCAACGTTACTAAGCAACTTTAAGACTGACAGCCCCTCGCAATCGCCTCTTTAAGCTTCTCGACTGATGTCGTCAGCACGGCAAATCGCTGGGGAAGCGCTTCAATACCGAGGTACTTCTCGGGTCGGGAAGGCTCCCGCCCCAACGCCGCGACCATTGTGGTTTCGAATTTTGCAGGGAGCGCTGTCTCCAAACAAATCAACGGTACATTTCCATCGTGCCTTTGCAACCCGGCTTTGATGCCATCAGCGGTGTGCGGGTCGATTTCCAACCCGTACTTCTCTTGCACCGTCCGAATGGTCGCCAGACGATCCTGGTGCGTTGAGCAGGCTGAAACAAACCCGAAGGCCGGTACCCGCCCCCAAAGCTGGTCACATGTGGATAAGTCGAAGCCTCCTTCGGTTTCAACCTTCATCATCAGTTCTCGAACGACGGCCGGATCCCGCCAAGCTAGGTCGAACAAAAAGCGCTCAAAATTTGACGCCTTCGAGATGTCCATTGACGGGCTGGAAGTCTGTTTTATGTCACTCGATTGGCGGGGGCGATACTTGCCAGTCTGGAAGAACTCATCGAGCACGTCGTTTTCGTTGGTAGCCACGATCAACTGACGGATCGGCAGCCCCATCATCCGCGCGACGTGCCCTGCTAAAACATTACCGAAATTGCCGGAAGGTACGGAAAAACTTACCTTTTCCGAATTGTCAGCTGTAGCGGCAAAGTAGCCTTTGAAATAGTAGACCACCTGCGCGACGATGCGACCCCAGTTGATGGAGTTAACCGCGCCGATACGATACTGGACTTTGAAATTGAGGTCGTTGGATACCGCCTTTACCATGTCTTGGCAGTCGTCAAACACCCCCTCCACGGCAAAGTTATGGATGTTTGTGTCTTGAACAGAGAACATCTGCGCCGTTTGGAATGGAGACATCTTGCCTTT
Organism: Usitatibacteraceae bacterium; assembly: GCA_044346745.1. GTDB lineage: Bacteria > Pseudomonadota > Gammaproteobacteria > Burkholderiales > Usitatibacteraceae > UKL13-2. The sequence continues at coordinate 9,625 of JBIIYQ010000040.1, forward strand.
CGGCGACAACATAAACACGCGTACGCCCTGCTTTGACTTCATCGCATGTTCCGCCGCTGAGCCAGTGTCACCTGAGGTCGCACCCAGAATGTTGAGTTCCAACCCGTCGCGAGCGAGGACGTATTCAAACAAGTGTCCAAGCCACTGCATTGCCACGTCCTTAAAGGCCAGCGTCGGCCCGTTCGAACACTTCAGCAGGTGTAATCCCGGTGCTAGGTTTGCCAGCGGTGTGATGTCTGCGGAACCAAATATCTCCTCGCGATAAGTCTTGCTGATGATGTCGCGCAAATCATTCGCCGGAATATCGTCAACAAACCGCGAAATGATATTGAATGCCAACGCCGGATACGACAGCCCGCGTATTTCCGCCATCTCTTCGGCGCTGAGCGAGGGATAGGCCTGCGGCACGTAGAGACCGCCATCGGTGGCCAAGCCGGCGAGCAGAATCTCACAAAAGGACTTCGGCTGATCCGCGTCGGCACCACGCGTCGAGACGTATTTGGCAGACTGCACCATCAGTTCAACTCCTCCAGACGGATACGCACCACTTTGTTTGCCATGCTTGTTAACGCCTCGATTTTGGCAATCGCGGCATTCGCCTGTTCTTCCAGACAGCGGTGCGTCAGGATGATTACATCCACCACGTCCTCGCCCTCTTCCGCTTCTTTTTGCAGCATCGCGTCAATCGAAATCGAGTTATCCGCAAGAATGCGGGTCACATCCGCCATCACGCCGGGGCGGTCAAAAGCGGATAAACGTAAATAGTAGGCGGTCTCAACTTTGCCCATCGGCAGAATCGGCGTGTCGTGTAACCGGTCCGGCTGAAACGCAAGGTGCGGTACCCGCTGCTCGGGGTCCGCGGTCAACATACGAGTTACGTCGACCAAATCGGCGATCACCGCACTCGCGGTGGCTTCTGCTCCCGCTCCGCGGCCGTAGTACATCGTCGCCGCGACAGCATCGCCCTTCACCAATACTGCGTTCATCACGCCCTCGACATTGGCAATCAGACGCCTAGCGGGAATCAACGTCGGATGTACACGGAGCTCAATGCCCGCCGCGACGTTTCTGGTGATGCCAAGCAGCTTGATGCGATAACCCAGCTGTTCGGCGTACTTAATGTCTTTGTCCGTGAGTTTGGAGATTCCCTCGGTGTAGGCTTTCTCAAACTGCACCGGCACCCCAAACGCAATCGCCGACAGGATGGTGAGCTTATGCGCCGCATCAATCCCCTCGATATCAAATGTCGGGTCCGCTTCGGCATACCCCTTTGCCTGCGCCTCTTTCAGCACGGCATCAAAACTTGCTCCGCGGGAGCGCATTTCAGACAAGATGAAATTTGATGTGCCGTTGATGATGCCGGCGATCCACTCGATCCGGTTGGCGCTCAAGCCTTCACGCAACGCCTTGATGATCGGCACACCACCCGCGACCGCTGCCTCAAAAGCCACCATGACTTTTTTCCGCTGCGCAGCGGCAAAGACTTCGTTGCCGTGTTTGGCCAGAAGGGCTTTATTTGCGGTCACTACGTGTTTGCCGTTCTCAATGGCCTGTAGCACCAACGCTTTGGTGGTGGTGTCGCCGCCGATCAATTCACATACGATATCGATGTCCGGGTTGGTGACGATCGCCGATGGATCCGCCACCAACGTAATCCCTTCCAGCGACACGGAGCGAGGCTTATTGATATCTCTGGCGCTGGCGTGGGTGATGCGAATTTCCCGACCGGCGCGTCGGGAGATTTCCTCGCCGTTCCTGCGCAGTACTTCGATGGTCCCAGATCCGACAGTTCCCAAGCCCAGCAGGCCAACATTGATCGGTTTCATTTCAGCGGCTTTACGAAGTGAAAGGCCGTGATGGTCAAGCCTTCACGAAAATAGAAGCGATGGGCCTTTTGGCGCTGTGTGCCGGAATCGAGGCCAAGATAATCACAGCCACGCACACGTGCGATCTCATTCAAGGTGTCGAGCATCAATTTGCCCACACCACTTGAGCGTTTTTCTTCATTCGTGATCAGATCATCACAATACAGTTCGCGCCCGTAGTGGGTCTTCTCGGTCATGCGAAACACACACACGCCGAGGACATCTTCCCCGTCGGCCACGACCAGCATTTCTCCACCGCTGGCGAACACTTCCTTCATCCGTGCAACGTAATCCACGGGCAGGTTCGGACGCAGTTGGCGGTGTACCGACTCGGCCGCCTTGAGCCATTCCAGATCCGCGATTTGACGCTGAGCGTCGGTGATATTGATAACCTTCATTTGAGCAATCCATCCTTCCGGAACATTTCTTTGATCCCGCGCACCGCCTGACGTGTGCGTTCAGCATTCTCGATCAGCGCAAACCTGACGTGATCATCACCGTAGTCACCAAAACCGATGCCGGGTGAAACCGATACCTTCGCTTCCGCGAGAAGTTTTTTTGCAAACTCGAGCGAGCCGAGCTTGGCGTATGGCGCCGGAATCTTCGCCCAGATATACATCGATGCCTTTGGTTTGGTTGTCTCCCAGCCGGCTTCAGCCAACCCCTTGTGTAAGACGTCGCGTCGCAACTGATACTCGGCCACAACCTCGGCAACACACTCTTGCGGGCCATCTAATGCGGCAATGGCGGCGACTTGAATCGGCGTGAAAGTTCCGTAGTCGTGGTAACCCTTGATACGCGCCAACGCCGCAACAAGCTCTTTGTTACCGACCATAAAGCCGATCCGCCAGCCGGCCATGTTGTATGACTTCGACATGGTGAAGAATTCGACCGCCACATCGCGTGCACCCGGCACCTGCATGATCGACGGGGCTTTCCAGCCGTCGTAGGTGATGTCGGCGTAGGCCAGATCGTGGACCACCAATACGTTGTTCGCCTTGGCCAGTGCAACGATGCGCTCAAAAAAATCCAGCTCGACACACATCGCCGTCGGGTTGGAGGGGAACCCCAAAATCAGCATCTTTGGCTTCGGGTAACTTTCGCGGATTGCCTTTTCCGCCTCGGCAAAAAAATCTACCCCCTCGGTCATGCGCACATGTTTGATCTGCGCACCGGCGATAACCGCGCCGTAGATGTGAATAGGATAACTCGGGTTGGGCACCAAGACGGTATCGCCAATATCCAAGGTGGCCAACATCAAATGCGCCAACCCCTCTTTGGAGCCGATGGTGACGATCGCTTCCGTATTGGGGTCCAGCGTCACGTCATAACGGCGCTGATACCAATCACAGATGGCTTTGCGCAAACGAGGAATGCCTTTGGACACCGAATAACCGTGGGTATTCGGGCGCTTGGAGGCCTCGACCAGCTTGTCCACAATATGCTGCGGTGTGGCACCGTCTGGGTTACCCATCGACATATCGATGATGTCTTCGCCGCGATGGCGGGCCGCCATCTTGAGCTCGGCGGTGATATTGAAGACGTATGGCGGGAGGCGCTTGATGCGGGAGAATTCGTGAGTCATGTGAGTAGTTGCAGCGACAATTGCAGAAACGGGACAAAAAGCGAGTCAAATGTGTCGGTAGACCGGGCGGTAGATCGGACGGTAACGTCCACCCACTAATTTATAATTGTTGTGCAGTGCAAAAACTGATTGTAGCCGACGCGGCACCGATTATGCCGAACGACACCACGCGGAGAATAAATGAAGCTCCACCTGCACGACGTCTCAGGTCAAAATGCCATCACTGGTCACGGCGCGGGATATGTCCAGATCAATGGCTTGCGTGTCGCCAACCCACTCATCGTCACACCCGAGACCCTCATCTCACCGTGGGCGGCACCCGCCTTCGAAACGCTCAGCTTTGCCGATTTCACGGAACTCTTGGCACTGAAAACCGCACTTGTTGTGTTTGGCTCAGGTGCAATCTTTCGGTTTCCCGCGACCCCTATCCTTGCTGCATTTTCGCAGGCGCGTATTGGTTTTGAAGTCATGGACACCGCTGCGGCCTGCCGAACCTATAACGTACTCATGAGTGAAGGCCGCAACGTCGCGGCGGCGCTCTACGTCTAATCGAAAGCCTCATACCCATGTTGCGCCAAGCCTTTGTATTGATCGCTGTTGTGTTGCTTGGCCCCGCCCACGCGAATGCCCCAACGCAATCGCTCAGCGAACTGACCACCGTCGATAAAGTGGATTTAAATCGTTATGTTGGCAAGTGGCACGAGATCGCCCTTTTTCCCAATCGCTTCCAAGCACAATGTATTGGCGACACCACGGCGACCTATGCGCTAAAGCCCAATGGGCGTATTGAAGTGACCAACCGGTGCCGCACGCAGGACGGCAAGACGAACGTGGCGGTTGGCGAAGCCAAACTCGCGGTTGAGGATGGCAGCAACTCAAAACTCAAGGTGAGATTCGCGCCGGTATACCTCGCGTGGCTCCCGCAGGTTTGGGGCAATTATTGGGTGATTGAGCTTGACGCTAACTATCAGTTCGTTGTGGTGAGTGAACCCAATCGCGAATTTCTCTGGATACTCTCCCGCACACCGGCGCTCCACGAGACCACGCTGTCCGGCATCAAGGGCCGCCTGACCGCCCGCGGCTTTGACGTCGCGAAGCTCCAATTCAAGCCGCAGTCCACACAGTAACCACTGGAAACAACAAAAGTCAAATAAAGACGGGCACTTTCAAGCATTCTTGCCTAAAGATGCCCGTGATTATTAGGGTTTGTTGCTTTTCCCGACACACAACATCTAGCTACCGATCACACCACCATCACTCTTGCGAATCACCAGCGTCGCGGTTCGCGGTTTGCCATCGACCGCCGTGTTCGGCCAGTCCTTCATCGGGTGCTGCACATTGACCCAAGCAGTAAGCATGTCGGGTGTGAAAGTCAGCCCTGTCAACTCTGCACCAACGGGTCCCACGAGAAATCGGCGTGATTCGCCGGTTTGCCGGTCGATTGCAATCACCGAATCGTTGCCGCGCAGTTTCAAGTGTTCCTCTTCCGGCGCTTCAGCCGTATCGGTACACGCCCAGAGTCGCCCGGCGTAATCGATGGTGAGTGTGTCGGGACTGGTAAACAGGTCACCCTTGAGATTGCCGCGTAGCGCCGGTTCGTTTTGTTCCGGGTTGCCACAACTCAGAAACACATCCCAGTCAAAGGTCGCTGATGCCGCGTCCCCACCACTCTCACGCCACCTGACAATGTGCCCATAGAGATTATTGACGCGCGGGTTTACCGGATTCGCGCCTTCTTTATCCGGACGACCCCGCTGGCCATTGCCGGTAAACGCCGCATACACTTCACCGGACTTATGCTCGACGGCAATCCACTCCGGGCGATCGCATTTGGTGGCACCCACCACATCGGCCGCTGCGCGGGCGAAGGTTACAACCTCCGCCTGCGTGGGGAAACCCTTGTCAGCCGAGAGGCCGTTTTGCCCTTGTTCCAACGCAATCCAGCGGCCACGACCTTGTGCTTTGCCGTCCGCGCCGGCATCAAAACGTGCGACATACAACGTGCCGTGATCGAGCAAATCGCGATTGGCGGCACGATTGGTTGTGTTTACGCGATCGCGCGAGACAAATTTATACACATATTCAAAGCGCGCGTCATCGCCGGTGTAAATCACCAATCGACCATCTTTCGCGACTGCGTAGTGCGCGCTCTCGTGGCAGCAACGCCCGAGCGCCGTACGTTTGGCCGGAACCCAGGTGGGATCAAACGGATCAATCTCAACGACCCAACCCGCCTTGTTGAATTCATTCGGGTGTTTTGACGCGTCGTGACGCGCATCAAATTCGGGGTGTTTGTACTGCGGCTTTGGCCGCAGTGTGTAACGCGCCTGCATGGGGTTCACCGGCCCGCCCATGCTCGAAAAATAGTCATGGAAGTTTTCTTCGCAGGTCAGATAGGTGCCCCACGGCGTGGTGCCGATACCGCAGTTGCCCATCGTGCCCATCGCGGCGAAACCGGTCGGGTCGAGAGATGATTTCATCAACGCCGTACCGGCGGCAGGCCCGCCGAGACGGGCCGTTGTCAGCCCATGAATTCGACGTGCGTACCTTGACGGCCGAACGATCTTCCATGAGCCGTTCTCGAGTTTGACCTCGATTACCGAGACACCAACCGTCGCGTGCATCTTGCGCACTTTTTCGGCCGACATGTCTTTGTCTCCATCGGGGAAAAGCTGTGCGGCACGCGGATACTCGTGATTCATCACCAACAAACCGTGGTCAGATTTGTTCGAGCCCACCGGCAGCGGAAAAAACCACATGCCGTCGTGCATTTGCCCGCCCTGCTGCATCGCCTCGTCCGACGAATTAGCGGCGTTGAACTTCCAACCCGGCCCATCAGAGACGGGATCACCGTGCAGAAAAAACGGCACCGCCGTGTAGCCCTCAGCGACCACCACTCGATCCGCCACTGAGGGCGCAACCGATTTAAAAGTGAATAACGGACTTCCCGTTGTGGCGTTCGACGAGGTTGCACAACCGCCTACCAATCCGCTCGCCGCTAGCGCGGACGTGGCTTGCAGGAACTGCCGTCGGGATATCGCTTTCGCGATCAAAGTATCCAGTCGGTTCGTGCGTGGCATATCTGCTCCCGTTCAAATGCGTTCAAGCCACATTATCACTGAGCAAGATGACACGCGACTTACAGCCACTTGCTGGTGCCTTTTTGCGATGAGGACTACTTCCAGCCAGCCCGGTCAAAAATCTGTGAGGCAGCGGCGTAGTTCTTACCGACCATCTCCATTTTCAGCGGGTCACGCCTAAAGGTCCCTAGCGAATCGAGCGCGACGCTGCTCATCTTGCCGACCGCCGGATACTCGTTGTTGCCATCGGCAAAGTAACGCTGTGCTTCCGGCGTCGCCAAATACTCTAGGAACTTGATGGCGTTATCTTTGTTAGGTGCATAACGTGCGACCCCGGCGCCCGAAATGTTGATATGGGTACCGCGCGCGTTCGCGCCAGTCTGGTTAGGGAAAATCACACCGACCTTGGCAACCAGCGCCTTATCTTCGGGCTTGTCGGAGCGAAGCAGGCGCGCGAAATAATAAGTATTGCTGATGGTGATGTCACACTCGCCTGCCGCAACCGCCTTGATTTGGTCAGTATCGCCACCCTTCGGCGCACGCGCCATATTCGCCACCACGCCGCGCGCCCAGTCCTCCGCTTTTGCGGGACCATGTGCGGCAATGATCGAACTCAGCATGGAAATGTTGTATGGGCTGGAGCTTGAACGCACACAAATCTTACCTTTCCATTTTGGGTCGGCGAGGCTCTCGTAATCTGGCAACTCAGTTGGGGTGACTTTTCCTTTTGCATAAATGATTGGGCGGGCACGCACTGAAAAGCCGAACCACGAGCCATCGGCCGCGCGCAACTCGGCTGGAATGCTGTTCTCAAGCGCGGTGGATTTGATCGGCTGAAAGAGCCCTGCCTCTTGCGCCTTCATCAGCCGGCCCATATCTACGGTGATGAGGACATCTGCCGGGCTACGCGCACCTTCACTTTTCATCCGCTCAAGCAAGGGGTCTTCCGGACCTTCGATACGGTTAATCTTGATGCCGGTTTTCTTCTCGAAATTGGTATAAAGCGCTTCGTCGGTTTGGTAATGCCGCGACGAATAGAGATTTAGGACCGTGCTGTCTGCGGCAGCGGTGGTCGAAATAACGGCGGTGACGGCGGCGATATACAGCGGGATTGTACTTTTCATAGCAGGAATGTCTCTTTCGGAAGGGTTGAACCTAGGCTTTTCATGCCGCTTAAACGGTCGTTGTGCGACCTCAATGAAATACACTATAATGCGAATGATTCTCATTTGTCAAACTAAGCTGTAACAATCTATGTCGGAAAATCTTCCTCAAGCGCACCAGTTCGGCTAATCACTGCTCCGCCGAGTCACAAACTAAAACAATGACCCAACGCCTGCTCGACATCCAGAACTTGTCCTTCGCCTACGCCACCGGCAAGTCAATCTGCAACGCCCTAAACTTCAAAATCAACGACGGCGATATCGCCTGCCTACTCGGCCCCAGCGGCTGTGGCAAAACGACCGTGTTGCGATTGATCGCCGGATTCGAGCGACCACTTGCCGGCAGCATTCAGGTAGGCGGCCGAGAACTCACGAGCCCCCATGCGTTCGTCGAGCCTGAAGATCGAGGAATAGGTTACGTATTCCAAGACTTTGCGTTGTTCCCGCACCTAACCATCGCCAAGAACGTTGCGTTTGGGCTGCGCAATATGTCGACCGAAGCGACCAATGGTCGCGTGGCCGAGATGCTGGACCTGGTCGGAATGACAAAGTACGGTTCGCGTTACCCACACGAGTTATCTGGTGGACAGCGACAACGCATCGCCCTGGCGCGCGCGCTTGCGCCGCGCCCGTCGCTGCTGCTGATGGACGAGCCGTTTTCTAGCCTGGATATCGAGTTGCGCGAAAAACTGAGCACGGAAGTGCACGAACTCCTGAAGTCGCAACATACCACCGCGCTGTTTGTCACTCACGATCAGAACGAGGCGTTCTCCATTGCCGACACGGTCAGCGTGATGAATGACGGTGTAATCGAACAAACCGACAGTGCGTACAACCTCTACCACCGACCGGCCTCTCGGTTTGTCGCGGATTTTGTCGGCCAAGGTGTATTGATTGCCGGCCGCGGCATGGCAAACCGAATGATCGACACCGAGCTCGGCAATATGCATGCGGCCGACGATACCAGCGTGGCGATTGAGTCCGGTGCGGCATACGATGTCCTGCTCCGGCCGGACGACATTCAACACGATGACCATAGTCCGACCACGGCGATGGTGATACACAAGGCCTTTCGCGGCGCCGATATCTTGTACACACTCAAGCTCGACAGCGGCACACAGTTGTTGTCGCTGGTGCCGTCACATCACAACCACGAGCTGGGTCAGAAGATTGGGATTCGTACCGAGATCGACCACGTCGTCGCATTTCCAACGGCGCGCGCGCGCTAACGGCGCAAGCCGTACCAGCCGAATCCCACGCCCCATATCGTGGCGGCTTGTGTGCCAGATGTGCGACTGGCGGTGAAATCCAGCCCAATTGTGTCCTTGATCAGCCACCAACGGCCGCCGGCCGAATAGATACGCCCACCAAACAATTCTCGACGACTGTTCCACTTAGTCTCCGCAAATAGAATGAAACGTTCATTTACGCTTCCTATTAGCGCAATGTTGATCAGCGTTGCTCCAGCATTCAAGGACTTGTCACGCTGATAACCGATATTTGCGTGGGTCGTGAGTGCATCACTTAATGGCAGCGACGCTAGGAGAAGAACGTCGGTCGTGTTTGTGTTCCAACCATGTTGCTGGTCCTTCGCCCAGCCGCTCGCGAGCTTCAAGCCCATTTGGAGCGCGCTATCGGCCATTGGAATTCGCGCCTGCTCAGGCACCCATTTCCACGCCAACCCCGCCAACCGAATAGGCTCACCGTCAATGTTGGCACGGACGTACTCTGCGCCGACTTCTGAACTCACAGATACACCACACGCCGGCGCGAATACAAAGGAGCGAAGTTGCGGATTGCGTTCTCGCCACGCTTCAATCTGGCAATTTCCATCACCCGACGTCGAGGCATCGTCAGTGGCCAGCGGTCGACCCGCGTTTGCCACCATCGCCGTCAAACAGAGCGTTGCTGCTGCGGTGCGTACGCAATGCGACCAACTGAACGCGCTCAGAAAACGGCAAACACCTTTAAGCACGGCTACTTTCAGGCAAAAATCCCTCAATACGCCCACCCCGCCTAGACTTTAACCGCTGCCGGTTTCCACGCAGCGTTGAATTTCTGCCAATGCTCGGCAGCGGAATTGGCGGCTAGGAACTCGCGAACCACCTGCTCTTCAGCTAGATAGGCCACTTCATTCAGCGCGCCGCGCAATAGTTGGAAGCGCAAGAAAACCAAGTAGGTGTTCATCACATCCGTTTCGCAATAATCGCGAATCGCCTGGATTTCTCCGCGTTGGTAGGCGTTCCACACTTGGCTCCCGTCCATGCCGAGCTTGCCGGGAAATCCACACAACTGTGCGAGCGCATCGAGCGGCGCGCTAGCCCGTGGCTGATACATCGCCAGCAGATCCATCAAATCCAAATGCCGCATGTGGTAACGACTGATGTAGTTGTTCCACTTGAAGTCGCGGTCGTCTTCGCCCATATCCCAGTAACGCGGCGCGGCGATGCCGTGAACTAATGCACGATAGTTCAGCACGGGCAGATCGAATCCGCCGCCGTTCCACGACACCAACTGTGGCGTGTACTTTTCGATGCCTTTGAAGAACTGCTGGATGATGTACTTTTCATCGTCCTCAGCTTTGCCGATCGACCATGCGCGCAGGCCATCGTCGGTGCGCAGCACACAAGAGATGGCACAGACACGCTGCACATGATGCGGCAAAAAATCACCACCCGTTTGCTGACGGCGGCGCTGAAAGGCAAACTCAGCAACAGCCTCGTCACCAAGTTTGGCGTCAAGTTCGTGAAGTTGGCGTAACCCCTCCACGTCGGGAATGGTTTCGATGTCGAAGACTAGGATTGGGGTCATGGCACTCTTTGAGCAAGCGTTATTTGCTTGGCGCAGTCACTGGAATACCGCACTGTTGCAACAGTGCAGCAAGATGAGTAGCGTCAATTGAACTACCGCGCGCACCAGATCTTTGCTTCAACTCAGCTTCCAATGCCGGGCAATCGACTTTTACCACTACGATTTTCGAAGGGTCGTCAGCCTCTTTGCTTGTAGTTGCGCAACCTTGAATAACGAGCAGCGACGTCAATAACAAAATAGCATTTTGCTTCATGAATTCTCCATTAAGAGGCACAAGACGCGAAGAAACGGTGCGCCGGAAATCGCCGCTTACGCAGACGGTTACTTCATTTTGTATCATCCTGGAAATACCCCAGTAGAAAGATACCGATCCCCGCGATCACAGACGATGTGCACGATCACGGCATCCTTGGTCGCACGTGCTACCTCAAGCGCCGCCACCAATCCGCCGCCGGACGAAACACCAGCAAAGATGCCCTCTTCAGCCGCCATCCGGCGCGTCATTTCCTCGCTATCGGTTTGTGTGACTTCAATAACTCGATCAATTTGCTCTCGGTGGAATATCTTTGGCAAATACGCCTCGCTCCATTTGCGAATACCCGGCACATTGGATCCGTCTGCTGGCTGAACACCGATGATTTGTATCGCAGGATTCTTCTCCTTCAGATAACGCGACACCCCCATGATGGTTCCCGTGGTACCCATGGTCGCGACGAAGTGTGTCACCTTGCCGTTGGTCTGCTGCCAAATCTCCGGCCCGGTGCCTTCGTAGTGTGCCAATGGGTTATCCGGATTGGCGAACTGGTTCAAGATCATGCCGCCACGTTCGCGCTGTATAGCCTCGGCGTGATCACGCGCGTACTCCATGCCGCCCATGTATTTCGGCGTCAACACCAGCTCCGCGCCAAAGGCACGCATCGTCTGGCGGCGTTCGACCGAAAGATTCTCCGGCATCACCAACACCATCTTGTAACCTTTGATGGCGGCCGCCATCGCAAGCGCAATGCCGGTGTTGCCCGAGGTCGCTTCAATGAGCGTGTCGCCTGGTTTGATCTCACCGCGCGCTTCAGCGCGGGTGATCATCGACATAGCCGGTCGATCCTTCACCGAGCCTGCTGGATTGTTGCCCTCAAGCTTCGCGAGCAGCGTGTTGCTGGCATCGACACCCGATCGCGCTGGAATTCGCTGCAGTCGGGCCAGCGGCGTATTGCCAATCAGTTTTTCAATTGAATTCATTTGGTTCTCAAGTGTGTAGCGAGGCTGTCAATAAAATTGCGAACAAATCCGCGTAAGTAGGCATTCTTCCGGTAGGCAAGTTTAGTCACCCTCTCAGGGAATAGTTTGGCACCATCCAGCGCCACTAAGTCTTGGTCGCGCGCCTCGACCGCCATCCCCGCGATGATGCCAACACCGAGACCTTCACGTACATAGGTCTTAATGACGTCGGTATCAATGGCCGTCAGGACAACATCAATGTCCAGCCCGGCCGCTGCAAACGTTTCGTCCAGCGCGGACCGGCCGGAGAATGCCGCGTCGTAGGTGACGATCGGATACTGCGCAATCTTGGCCAGCGTGAGGCGTTTTTCATTTGCCAGCGGGTGGGCTTTGGGCAAGATCACGCAGTGGTGCCAGCGATATAGCGGCTCGGTGACCAACTCCGGGTAACTATCCAGTGTCTCGGTGGCGATGGCCAAATCAGCCTCCCCCGCAATCACCATCTGGGCCAACTCGCGGGGAGCCCCTTGACGCAAACTGAGCCGGACATCCGGATACTTTTTTAGGAACGCTTTCACGACCTGCGGTAGTGCGTACCGCGCCTGCATGTGAGTTGCCGCAATCACCAATTCACCGCGGTCGGCGTCGGCAAACTCTCGTCCGACCCGCTTGAGGCTGTCGATTTCACCAAGCAGCCGCTCACATATTTTTACGACTGCTTCCCCCGCTGGCGTTAACGCTGTCAGACGTTTTCCTTGTCGAACGAAGACGTCCACACCAAGCTCATCCTCAAATTCACGCACCTGGCGCGATACCCCGGGTTGAGACGTGTGTAAGGCCAGCGCTGCTTGCGTGAGATTGAGGTCCTGCTTGGCGATTTCTCTGACGTAACGGATTTGTTGGAGGTTCATGGCAGCACTAACAGAAAAAGAAAACAGATTGGATTGATAGGTTGAGGGTGAACGGTGAAAGCTCAATGCGGCAAGGCGCGGTGTAGCAGGATTGTGAAAAGCTGTAGACGCTTAAGGCAATGCAAACAAGCTACGAGAACATGAAGCCTTTAATCCACCACCCGCACTCAACATATATGCAATTTAAGCATACCTCACCTTCATTAAGTCGTTTTTCTTATATAAACAACTGCCGACCTGGCTACTGTTGGACACACCCACCGGCTCGGCCGCCATGCCGTTGTCGTGCACGCAGGCGCGGATGTTTGCCGAATTTCCTCTGCTGCCCGATGCGGTCGTGTGGTTCCGTCAGGTTGCGGGTATCATTGCGACCCTTCAACAACACTACCGGCGGGATTGCATCACACCGCCTTTCGCCAAAGATGCCGACACCAACCAACTCTGCTGCGCCAGCGTCCCCGATCGCGGAAATCGCCGCACGCCTTTCCGCTGCACAGGCGCCGTTAAAGGCGCGTTATCGCGAAGATGCCGACGCGGCGCAACTTGTACTCACGGCCCATGGCAAAGTCGTGCAGGAAAAAATTGCTTGTGATGTGCAAACACACCTCGGCACCACCCGATCCGGGCTGCACCCGGCCACCGGTGGAGATGGGACGTTGGCGTGCTCCGGAGATATGTTGTTACAGGCGCTGATTGGCTGCGCGGGTGTCACGCTGGCGGCGGTTGCCACCGCAATCGGCGTGGTGATTCGTGATTCGAAAATTGACGCCGCTGGTGATCTCGACTTTCGCGGCACACTCGGCGTGGACAAAACAGCCGCAGTGGGCTTCACTGCAATCCGCATGACCGTTGCGCTCGACACCGACGCCAACGATGCACAACTGGAAACGCTCAAGAAATTGACCGACCGTTATTGCGTGGTTTACCAAACGCTCGCCAAAGGCGTACCCATCGAAACGCTTTTTGTGCGGATGTAGGTCTGCTTTGCGGCGACGGGAACCGCCGTACCTGACCTAAAGCGGTCCCACGATTTTCCCGAAAGATTCTATGGTTTATGTCAACGCATTTTTGAACCGCGTTTGCTCGAATTCACGGTTGTGGGTATACATCGACCAAGCGATACGAGCCAGGCGTCGTGCGATCACAACGAGGG
>JBIIYQ010000133.1:0-7527 GCA_044346745.1 Usitatibacteraceae bacterium
CGGGCCTCCACTCTTACCGCGGCACACGCTCAATCGAGACGCGTGCCGCCCGCCATGCTGAATCGTCTGCTGAATCCCTATCGCGCGTTTTTGTCGTTACCGGACGTCCCGCGCACACTTGTCATCACGTTTTTGTCGCGCATGCCGGTGGGCATGCTCGGTTTTGCCATGGTGATGTTTCTGCGAGAGTCATTGGGCAATTTCAAGCTGGCCGGCTCGGTGATCGGCGTTTACTTCGTTGCCATGGCGGTATCGTCGCCAATCAAGGGGCGCATCATCGATCGAATCGGGCCGCGCCTGCCGCTGCGGGTGTGCGGTGTTCTAGATCCGCTGTGTTTTGCGTTGATGATCGCCGCGGTTTGGTTCGCACTGCCAATCACTTACATACTCGTTTGCGTCACGCTGATGGGTTTGTTTACCACCCCCATCGCCACGCTCACCCGCGCGATTTGGCGGCACCGCTTTGATTCCGATGACGATCGACGGATGGCGTTTGCGGTCGACTCGGTTCTGATGGAGATCAACTTTACAATGGGGCCGGCAGTGGTCGGATTGGTGCTGGCGTTCTCAACCCCCAAGGCGGCAATCTTGGTGGCATGGGTCGCGGCAACAACGTCGATTCTGATCTTCATGCGCAATCCTGCGCTGAAGTACTGGAAACAAGAGCCGCCAAGCGAGCGCCACTTGCTCGGGCCGCTAACTGAAGGCCGACTGATTCTGTTGTTTGTCATTCTGTTTGCCCTCGCCATGGCGTGCGGAATGCTGGAGGTCGGTTATCCCGCCTATACGACGTCCCTTGGAATATCCGCATTTGCCGGCGTGTTGCTCGCGGTCAATTCGTTCGGGAGTGCTCTCGGCGGCGCGCTGTTTGGCGCATCAAAACTTTCGATTTCGATGGAAAAACAGTTCGCGATATTACTTGCGATATTCGGTACGCTGATGTGTCTCCACTTGGCGGTAGATGCCAGCCAGTCGCGCTACTTGTTTGCCTTGATGGCCTTCATCGCCGGTTGCGCCATCTCGCCGGCGTTTGCCTTGCAAGCGTTGCTCATTTCGCGCATCGCCCCGGCAAAATATGCGACCGAAGCCTTCACCTGGTCGGGTACGTTTATTGTCACCGGCCTTGGCGCCGGCATGGCGGCGGGGGGCGCGTTGTCTGAAATCTACTTCGTCAAAGCGCCGTTCGTGGCGGGAAGTGCAGTACTAATCATCGCTGCTGCATTGGCGCTGTTGTTGACCGCAAAACCCGACCCGAACACTTAATTGTTGAGTTACTGAACACCTTCGTCGAGAAAAATCCCCGGTGGAAGTCCTACCGTCTCGATGCCCTCTTCGCGCAGGGCTTGCGACTCTTCCATCGAGATACGTCCGCGAATGTTGCGCTGGCTCTCTTCACCGTAATGCATCTTGCGCGCCGTCTCGGCAAAAGCGCCGCCGACATTCTCTGTGTTGGCCAACACATACTGTTTGAACTTTTTCACCATGTGTGCCTGTAGGCTGGGAATCATCTTCGCACCAACCACGTCGAGAGTTCCAGCGGTCACATGATCGGGCTGGAGCGACGCGACCCCACGGGGAGCGTTGTCCTCTGATCGAGCGGCGACGCCCACGTTTATACGCGGCGCAGAAAGATGCCTAGAAATTTCCTTTGTTCCACAAATCGGACAGTCAATCAACGCATTTTGTGCTTGCCGGTCGTAGTCTTCGGATGAGCGAAACCAGCCGTCGAAATGGTGCTGCTGGGCACAGGAGAGGTTATAAACGATCATATTGGTGATCAATCGATGTATTGAAGACTTCGTGTGAGTTGCATTATCCGCCGAGGCGAGGCAATCAATCAAACGACGCAGTCGAGGGCGAAAAAACGACGTGTTGTGCTGAGATTTCAACTGTAAGTAGAGCCCTTTGACGAAAACGTATCGCCAAACTGTTGCCGAAGAAGATTTTTTTGTACTTTTCCCATCGTATTTCTTGGCAGCTCGGTAACGATAAACACACGTTTGGGGACTTTGAAATTTGCAAGATGCTTCCTTAATGTCGTGATGACGGCGCTTTCTTCAAGCGTGGCATCGGCTTTTTTCACCACCACGGCGGCGACGGCCTCGCCAAAATCCGGGTGTGGCAAGCCGATTACTGCACTTTCGACGACTCCTTCAAAGGTATCTAGTAGCAACTCGATTTCCTTCGGGTAAACGTTGTAGCCGCCGCAAATTACCAAGTCCTTGGAACGACCGACGATCGACAGATAGCCGTCGTCGCTGAACATTCCCATGTCGCCGGATTTGAAATAACCGTCGTCGGTGAACTCCTCCGCCGTCTTCTCCGGCAGTTGCCAGTAGCCGGCAAGCACATTGGGGCCCTTCAACTGGATGTGGCCGATTTCGCTTGGCATGGCGATGGTGCCGTCGTCACGCGCCACTCGCACATCGATGCCCGGGAGCGGCAAGCCAACCGTGCCACCACGTCGCTCCGCGTGTAATGGATTGGACGTGATCATGCCGGTTTCGGTCATCCCATAGCGTTCGAGGATCGTCTGCCCGGTACGCTCGCGGAACTCGGCAAAGGTCTCAGGCAGCAGTGGCGCGGAGCCCGACACAAACAGGCGCATGTGTTCGCAGCACTTCGCGTCGAAAGAGGACTCTGCGAGCATGCGGGTGTAGTAGGTTGGCACGCCCATAAAAACGGTCGCGTCCTTCAGCGCGGCGATCGCGGCGGCGGCGTCAAAACGCGAGTGCAAGATCAACATGCCGCCACTCAGCAGAATGGTATTGAGCGCGACGAATAGGCCGTGAACGTGAAACAACGGCAGGCAATGCAATAACGCATCGCCATCGGTAAATCCCCATGCGCGGTGCAGCGTGAGTGCATTGGACGAGAGGTTTTTGTGAGAGAGCATCGCGCCCTTGCTGCGACCGGTCGTGCCAGACGTATACAAGATACAAGCCAAATCATCGTCATCACGATGTACAAACCCGTTTATTGGCGGGCAGTTTCGGGCATTTTGATCCCAATCACCCCGTTTTTCGTCGACTTTTGCATCTGCGGCCAATGCAGTAGCCGGCATGGTGAAGCGGTGTTCGACACCGAGCTTTAGACAAATCGGCTCCACCCAGTCCGTATCCTTCGGTGAGTGGATGAATACTTTCGGTGCCGCGTCACCGAGAAAATAGGCGATCTCCCTCTCGCGGTAGGCTGCGTTGAGCGGCAAATACACGGTGCCGGCGCGTAAACATGCGAGGTAAACCATCACCGCTTCAACCGATTTCTCGACCTGTACCGCCACACGATCACCTGGCGTTACCCCGAGTGATTGAATGAACGAAGCGTAACGACCGGTCACTTCGTCGAGTTCGGCAACGCTCACCGTTCGCCCGCCCGAGGCTTGAAGCATGGTCTTCGACAAGTCGGTCAAATTCCGCGCTTGAAACAACGCATAGAGATTCATGGGATGAACGCGCTCCTTGGCTTTAATCCGCCGATGACCGCGCTTGTTTGCGCCGCGTTGTCATCGCGCATGTAGACCGTTTCGCCAGCGCCGATGGCGGCAACATCGAGACCGTAGTCAACAGCGCACGATGTATCGCACCAAAGATTACTATTAGCAGCGGAACGCCGACGTAGGCCTTCACGAGCTTCACGACGCAATCAACTTCGGAGCCAATTTCAGCCGAAAGTGCCCTCTCTTCGACAAGAGATTCATTTGCTTGGTACTCGTTGGTCGCAAGCACCTCACCAAACTGCCCCAGCCAAGAGTTCACTTGTTCGCCGCCGAGATTACGGCCAGCGATGTGCGCAAACACAAGTTGCCGGTCTTGGCCGAAGATGGCGCTCACCATCCACAATTTAAGCGGTAAACGAGTGTGAAGTAATGTCGGCGGCGTCTGTGTTACGTCGGCGGCTGTGATCGAAACGTTGGCCTGCCTCAACATCAAAACAAAATCCCCAAGCGATCTATTCCTTTAGTGATACGCCGCAAACGGTAGAGCGACTCTACACAAAACCAATTTTCAGCTCGCGCTCGGCCACTCTAGCGGATGCATATTCGGCGAAACTGAAGCTGGATGCCGAATTGTCACCCAAGATTGCAGCGATTGCCTTTCCTGGCAGCAGCTGAATTTCACCCCCGTAGATGACATTTACTTCGTCAGACATCGCCGCGAGGGCTAGGTAGATGCCTCCGCCCAACTTGCCCATCACCACAGTTTGTACACGCCAGCCCGCACCACGCATCTGGCACAAGACCCGTGAAAAATTCGCGAGGTAGCCCGACAGCATGACTTTTTCATCGTCCAGCGACGCCGAGTGCGCCTCACAATCAAACAACAGGTCGGCCTGTGCCGGGCGGCCTGATGCCAGCATGGCCGTCAAAGCAGACGTCATCTGACAGATTCGCGCCGCTGTCATGGCGCGTTTATCGATGCTGCCCAGAAGATGTGTTGGGCCACCGTCCTGGCCGCTCGCGGCTGTGCCGCGAACGATGCCGCCCGAGTCCTCAAGTTGGTATCCGTTCGGGTAGAGTAGGGCAAGGTCCCTGCGTTCGATACGCTGAGCTAACCGACTGTGATTCGGCGCATTCGGTAGCCTTGCCAGCAACTTGGCTTGCACCTCAAGCGGCGTAGGCATTATCGGCAGGGTCAACGTGCCAGCAAACCGGCGATTGCTCGCATCCAGTTTAATGCGCCCCTCCGTGCCAATAGTCACATCAGCGATCGCACGAAAAGACTCATCAATGGCCGAGACACCCGCAGCCGAAGCCAAAATCGACGGGCCGGACATGGCAAACCGGGTTCCGGGCTGAAAGTAACGCACACCACATAGCGCCGCCAGCATGCTAGCACCACCAAAACAATTCGATCCCAGCACCGCCGCCAGCTTGGCACCGGACAAACTTGCGGTTACGGCTGCGGCAAACATCCGACGGAACGCGCCGAGCGCGGGCAAGCCTTCGGAGACACGCGCACCAGCAGAGTCAATAAACAAGACCAAAGGCGAACGCTGTGCAGCGATGACCTTAAACAGGCTGGTTAGCTTGTCGCATTCTGCTCCGCCAATTGCGCCGGACGCCAGCCGATTCTCGATGATCGCGACATGTACTCGAACGCCGTCTACGGCTCCCCGTCCGATCCGCAAATTTGCAACGGCGTCACCTTGCGGCACAAACGCAACAACATCAATAAATTTTGCCAGCATGCATCTCAAGAGGTCTGGACACTAACGCCATGATAACCCGTATCGCAGCAACCCCTCAACCGCACGGCGCATGGTACCGTGCGGAATGTGCGTAGCTCTCAAGGACGAGCTGCGCTAAACTTTGGGTCACTGTTAAGCCCAATAAGCCATGTCAACAACATACCACCACACCCCATGGGGCACATCAAACCCGCTGCTTGAGACATGGAATACACAGCATGGCATTCCGCCGTTTGCTTCCATCAACGCGGCGCATTTCGAGCCGGCCTTCGCAGTCGCACTTGCGCAACATCGTGATGAACTCGCCGCCATCAGCGCAAATGACGCATTGCCAGACTTCGACAACACGATCGCGGCGTTTGACAAAAGCGGGCGGCTATTCAGACGCATTGAGATGGTGTTCTCGAACCTGACCGCCTCCGAAACGTCGCTTGGACTACAGGACGCTGAACGCAATATGGCAGCGCCGCTCGCTGCGCACGAGAACGCGATCTACACCGACACAAAACTATTTGCCCGCATTGAAGACCTCTACCAGCGTCGCCACGCCCTTAAATTAGACGCCGAGCAACTGCGCCTGCTGGAACGTATTCACCTAGACTTTGTGCGCGCAGGTGCGAAGCTGGATGACAAGGCCAAGCGGCGTTACGGCGAGGTTATGGAGCAGCTCGCCACGCTAAACACCCGATTCAGCCAGAATACGCTGGCTGATGAGGCTGAGTTCCAATTGATCCTAAAGTCGGCGGACGAACTGGCAGGCTTGCCACCCTTTGTGCTGGCCGCATCCAAAAAGGCCGCCCTCGAGCGCGGCTTTCAGGACGCCCACCTGATTACTCTTGCACGGTCGCACATCACGCCGTTCCTTACTTTTTCCTCCCGCCGGGACCTGCGCGAACAAGCCTTTAAGGCGTGGTTGACACGCGGCGAGTTTCACGAGGGGGATCCAGCACGCGACAATAAGCTGGTCGCGGTTGAAGTAATGAAGTTGCGGCTTGAGCAAGCGCGTTTGCACGGCTACCAGAATTACGCCGACTATGCCCTTGCCGACACCATGGCTGGAAAACCGCAGGCCGTACTTGATCTATTGAACAACGTTTGGCAGCTTGCGAGCGCACGCGCCCGTATCGAAGCGCAAGATTTGCAGGACACCGTGCGCGCCATTGGCGACAACATCACCATTGAACCTTGGGACTGGTTCTACTACGCGGAAAAAGTTCGCAAAGCGCGTTTCGACTTCGACGAAGCGTCAGTCAAGCCATATTTCTCCCTTGAGTGCATTACTGAGGCGGCGTTTGACTGTGCGTATCGCTTGTTTGGGGTGACCTTCAAAGAACTGCCCGACGCGGTCGCCTATCACCCGGATGTTAAGACCTATGAAGTGACCAACGCGAGCGGACAGCTGGTCGCGATTTTTCTGCATGACAACTTCGCGCGCGCAACCAAACGCGGCGGTGCTTGGATGAATTCATATCGGGTCCAGAGCAGAATCGGCGATGGCGGTGCCCCAGTTGTACCAATCGTCGTTAACAACAATAATTTTGCAAAAGGCGCGCCGGGCGAGCCGACCCTGCTTTCCTACGACGACGCGCGTACCTTGTTCCACGAATTTGGTCATGGTCTGCACGGCATGATGTCGAATGTCCGTTACGAGCGCCTCTCCGGCACTAGCGTACTACGCGATTTTGTTGAGCTCCCCTCCCAGCTATTTGAACACTGGCTTTCCGAGCCGGAAGTGTTGAAGAAACACGCGCGACACGACCAAACCAATGAAGTGATTCCTGATGCGTTAGTCAACAAAATGAAGCAGGCACGCACCTTCAACCAAGGCTTCGATGCCGCGACGTTCTGTGCCTCCGCTCTGGTCGATGTGAAGCTGCATTTGCTTGAAAACATGGACAACCTCGACTTGGCGGCCTTCGAGCGCGAACAACTTGCTGCGATAGACCTCCCGCCGCAGATTTACATGCGTCACCGCCTGCCGCACTTCTTGCACCTATTTGCGAGTGCTGGTTATGCCTCGCAGTACTACGTTTACTTATGGGCAGAGGTGCTTGATGCCGACGCCTACGACGCATTTAAGGAAACTGGCAATCCATTCGACCAAGCCACCGCAGAGCGCCTATTGAAGTTCATCTATTCAAGTGGCGGCACCATGATGCCGATGACTGCCTACGAGAAGTTTCGCGGTCGTTCGCCGACGGTTGAGCCGATGCTACGCAAAAAGGGATTGGTGGAAGTTTGATTTCGCGCCCACTCTTTAGTCACCAGAAAAGAATTCATGGCATACCAACTGTACTACTACCCCGCCAATGCCAGCCTTGCACCGCACATCTTGCT
>JBIIYQ010000134.1:0-7526 GCA_044346745.1 Usitatibacteraceae bacterium
CTATTATGAAATCCTCGGTTTGAAGCGGGATGCATCCGAAGACGACATCAAGAAGGCCTATCGCCGACTCGCGCGTAAATATCATCCGGATGTTTCCAAGGAGTCCGAGGGCGAGGCCAAATTCAAGGATGTATCGGAAGCTTATCAAACGCTCAAAGACAAGGAAAAACGTGCCGCCTATGACCAATTGGGCCGCCACCGGGCCGGCGAAGATTTTGCGCCGTCCCAAGATTGGGCCGAGGCATTCAATACCCAGTTCAACAGCGGAGAAACCTCATTTGAAGGTGCTGACCTGTCGGACTTGTTTGCACAATTCGCGCGGCATCGCTCTGGCAATGCGGCAAGTGGTAGGCAAGGTCCTGCGTTCCCGATCCCGGGCGAGGACTTCGAGGTGGCGGCGACGATCAACTTAGAAGATGCCTTTCGCGGTACGCAGGTTGCGCTGAAACTTGACGTGCCTTTCTATGATCAAAACGGACGTATGCGGCGTGAGACGCGCGCCTTCGAAGCGAGGATTCCGAAAGGTGCCACTAACGGACAACGCTTGCGCTTGCGTGGCCAGGGTGGCAAGGGTCTCAAGGGCGGGCGCGATGGCGACCTTTACCTCAACATCAGTCTCAATCGACATCCGCTGTACCGGGTCGATGGTCACAACCTGTATCTTGATTTGCCGATTACCCCGTGGGAAGCTGCGCTCGGGGGCGCCGTCAACGTGCCAACACTGGCCGGCCCGGTCAATTTGAAGGTGCCCCCGAACACCAGCAGCGGTCAACACCTGCGCCTAGCCAAACGCGGATTGCCCAGACCGGGTGATGCGGGCAATGAGGGTGATCTATTCGCCATCGTCAGTATTGTCATGCCTTCAACGTTGACAGCGCGCGAGACGGAGTTATTCAAGGAGCTCGCAGAAAACAGTAAGTTTGAACCGCGGAAGCACTTAAACGAGGAGATCACACATGCAAACTGATCCTGCCGGCATCGTGTGGCTAAATGAGTCGCAACACGTTTCGATCCATGACCTCGTTGAACTCTCCGGCCTGAACGCCGACGAAATCAAGGAGCTGGTTGAAAACGGCGCGCTGCAGCCGACCGACCTTGGCGATGAACCTTGGACTTTCAGCGCCGAATGTGTGGTGACGGTGCGACGGGCAACGCGCCTACGCAACGAACTTGAGCTCGACCCACATGCGGTGGCGGTGGCGCTGTCACTGCTTGAGCGGATTCGCCAGCTTGAGTTGGAAGTTGCGCGTTTGCAGGCGCAGCTGTCCCGGATTTGAAATTATCGGGGATCCAGACGGCTGGTAGTGCCTATCACCGAACTCGCGCGACGGAGTTGGCGGTGGACCTTATGAGTTGTTTTGGTTGACCGCAGTTAACATCGAGTAGGCGCATTGATTGTCAGGGATGAAACCCTAGCATTGGTGACGGTCTTGGGGCATGAACGCTTGGAAAGACCCGGTAATACTGGTGCGTAAGAGCCCTAGCGGGCGGTCTAAAGATTCATCCTGCCTCGCTGTAGAAAAAATGCGTATTCCGCTCTCAGGCGAAATCATGCCGAGGCCCGTGTGCTAAGCAACCTGCTGATAAAAAAGGGCTGTCTATACCGGCATCCATTAGGGGGCCCCGCAATCACAACGTGCGGGGACTACGGATAGTTCTTTGCCGATTAAGCTGATGGGTTCGGCGTGCGCTTTGTTTTCGCATAAAACTGAATCTCAACTCGACGTCGTGGCGCAACTCAATCTAACTAACCGGGAGAGCAATTTGAAGTGGAGTTTTGGGGCCTTGATAGTGGCTACACTGGCGGGGTGTGCATCGCCGCAGGTGGTGTCCGTACGTAAACCTGGTGACGCAGACCTAAACTGCGCGCAGCTCAAGAACGAGTATGCGGATGCACTCGATTTTGAAGCGAAAGCGCGTAAAGAACGTACTGTCACCGGTACAAACGTTGCAGCTGCTTTGCTGTTTTGGCTAGGCTTGGTCGGAACTTACGCAAACACGGAAGAAGCAATCAACGCAGCAAAGAAGCGTCAGGAGTTGCTTAAGGAGCTTGCAGCAGCCAAAAAATGTAAGTCGATCATGTAGAAAAAAAGCGGGCGCCGTTGGCGCCCGCTTGTGACAAACCCCTCTTAAGTCCTACCGCTGTATCGGTATGTAACCAACGGGCATCGTTCCGCAAATGGCGGTTGATGCCACTAGTCCTTAAGTCCCCTTGTCGCAAGTTGGCCGGATCAAAGTTTCCTGAGAAACTTCCCAGAGCTGTTATCGAATTCCAAAAAAGACCGTCCCGAAATCTCTAGGTGTGCTCACGACTGCAACAACAAATTGGCTTTGGTTGTTTGGCAATAGGAACGTAACACCAATTCCGTAGGCAGGTTGATTGGCGGCAGTGCAAGGTGCTCCGCCAAACACAAGCACGGTATTAAATACATTCTTGTTGGTGTATCGCGGCGTGATCGATCTTGAGAACGTACACCCGGCAGAATTGCGCCACGTGTACGTGCCGGTACTGCTGACTGTTACCGTTGCTGTTGAACCGTCCAGAACATTCCCGTTCCAGCTCCCGGTCACTGAAGCCAGTGATGCCGATGTGCTGTAGGAATACAGTGATGACAGTGGCGGCACACCGGCAAATCGATTACCAGCAAAACTACCCAAGAAACTGACACCTGAAGTGAAAATTCCGGAAAGTGTCCCGGGCTTCACACCGCCAGTGTTGTCGTAGGCGCGTGTATTTGTCGCGCTGAATGTCCCGTTTGTCGCTGTGCTTTAACTTGGATCCATACCGATGACGGAAAGACCGCCGCCGGAAAGCGCGTTTCCGTAAAGTGTCCAGATTTCGTTGCTCTCCAATACGATTGGTTTGAACGCGAAACCGTTTGTCGCGACGCCCTGGTACCGTCCGTAGGCTGACGGTACCACTGTTACGATTTGTCCAATGAATGTCCCAGTGGTTGAAACGTTCGGGCAGTTTGAGCTCGTGACGGCCGTTGCGGTGATGGAGGAGGCCACTGCCCATGATTCCTGGGCAGGAGCGGTAATTTGCTGCAACGTTGCAGTTGTAAAAAACCTTGAGATTTCTCCTGCTGTCAGATTCCGAATCCGGATGCTACAGGCAGCCGCACCAGAGCATTGCAAACATGAAATTCAAGGCGAGGCTCTCCCCACAAAGTGCGACCACCCAGCATATGGCCCGAATTGCGCGGGTGCAGGTGGCACCACACCATTGGCCAAGCCAATCGCGACCTGCCCTGCGGGGGTTTGCCATACGAGGTCGGTCTTGCCGTCACCGTTGAAGTCGGTGCGCGTGGGTAACAGCTGCCACCCGCTGCCCCCGGGGAGTATTGCCGCAGAGATACTGGCGTTGGGTGGGGATGAAACTCCATTCATCAGCCAAACACTGGCCGCCCCATCGGTGCGTTGCCACAACAGGTCAGACTTGCCGTCGCCATCAAAGTCGCGCCTCCCCGAAAGGACGCGCCAGCCGGAGTAAGGTCCGAATTGTGCGGATTCAGCCGTCTTTGTCACGCCATTCATTAGCCACACACTTACGGCGTTGTCACTCTTCTCCCAAGTGAGATCAGTCTTCCCGTCGCCGTTGTAGTCGCTGCTGCCAGAGATGACGGTCCAACCGGGATAGGGTCCATACTCAGGTGAAACCTGCTTGGTGTTGACGCCATTCATCAGCCACAGACTGACTGCACCGGTGTTTTTCTTCCACAGCAGGTCACTCTTCCCATCACCATCAAAGTCGCTGTTGCCGGAGAGCAAGCTCCAGCCTGCGAATGGGCCATGGGTGCGTTCTTGGGCCAACGTACCGCCATTCATGGTCCATAAACTGATCGCGCCGTCAGTACGTTGCCAGATAAGATCGGTTTTGCCGTCACCATCAAAGTCGTTGTCGCCGCTGAAGAAGCTCCAACCTGCGTACGGGCCGGCGAGGGATTGGGATTTGACTTCTGTGCCGTTCATCAGCCAGATAGAAATGGCACCATCGGTTCTGAGCCAAAGGAGATCAGACCTGCCGTCACCGTCGAAGTCGCCGTCACTGCTGATAAGTGTCCAGCCTGGGTACGGGCCAAACGTTACCCCTGTATCCACGAACCCCGTGCCGTTGTTGCGCCAGAGGGTCACCGCACCGTTAGCGTTCCGCCACACCAGCGTACTGCGGCCGTCGCCGAACACATTGGATTGGACTGCGGATGACACTGGTTGTCTCTGCGTCACTGCCGCAAAGTCGACTCGGATGTCATCGATATAGAACGCGGTGATTGCGCCGCCGTCTGTGCGCGCGGTCACTTCAAATCGGACCGTTTTGCCTTTGAAGTAGGCGACCTGTTCAGGGGTGGCAACGTAGTCTGGGCTCTTCTGCCATTCGTTGGATGCGTCTAAGTTTGAAACTGAGTCCAGCTCTTCAAAGTCTCCGGTCGCCGGATCAACTAGTCGCGCTGTTGCGAAATCAAGAGCAGTAGTGCTTGTTTTATCCGTCCTGATCCGATACCAAAAATTCAGTACTGCGCCAGTCGTGTTTGCCGGAACATTGACCAATTGGCTCAGGGTGTCGTTGGCGTTTCGATAGCCCCCAAGACGTGCGTACGAGCTTCCGCTCTTCGCAGGAACAAGATTGTCAGCGCCAATGAGATCGAACCCGCCGCTCGATGACTGCATCCAGAATGCGCCGCCCTGTTCAAAGTCTGGATTTTGCAGACCGCTGACGGTATTGCTAACCGGTGGTGTGACTACGGGCGCCGCTTGAACGACTGAGACAGTCTGCCCAGCTATCGTCACAGTGCCGGTACGTGACGAAGTGTTCGTGTTCTCGTTTGCAACCACGATGAACCCGTCAGTGCCATTTTTGTTTGCGCCTAGCGCGACCGTTAACCAGCCGCTGGCGGAAACTGCGGTCCAAGGACACCCTGAGGTTGGGTTAGTGACGACGTTAAACTGCATCGTGGAAGCGGCGCTCGTCACACTTCGACTTGCAGGGCTAACCGAGTAGGTACAGGTGGACCCTCCTACGCCAAGCGCGAAGTCATCCAAGTAGAAGCTTGTAGGCTTAGTGGGGTCGGTCGCGGCGGTCAAAACTAGCCGAATGGTCTGCCCCTTGAATGCAGACAAGTCGAACGCCGGGGACTGTTTCCATGCGCTGGTTGCGTCGCTGTTTGAGAATGTTCGGAGGCTTGCCAATCTGGATGTCCCAGCGGAATTCCAAATTTCAACTTTCATCGTGTCGAAGGCACCGGTTGTCTCTTCCGTCAGAATTTTGTACCAAAAACTGGCGTTCACCGCTGTGGCATTTGAAGGCACGACAAAGGTCTGGTAAAGCGTATCGTTGGCATTGTTAATCCCGCCGAGCCATCCATACCATGATCCCGACCGAGCGTCGCGGGGATTTTTGTACACGAGCACCTGAGAACTTTGTTCTACCCACTTAACGCGCCCTTGCTCGAACCCGCCGTTAGTGATCCCAGTCGAAATCAAGCTGGCACCAGTTTGTGTCAGCGTGAACGTTTCACGACCGACTGTCACGGTCGCGGACCTTGTAGACGATGTTGTGTTCGCGGCCGCCGAGAAATTCAATGTTGCGGATCCGCTGCCGCTAGACTGGGTAACGCTTAGCCAGGAAGCGCTGCTTACAGCGGTCCAAGAACAGTTTGCCCCTGCCGTTAGTCTGAACGAACCACTCTGTGCATCCGACGCAATTGTTTGGGCCGTGGGCGACAACGCGTAACTACATGCTCCGGCTTGGGTCAAGCGTACCGTTTGCCCGCTCACCAGCAGCTCAGCAATTCGCTGAGACCCCGCATTCCGCGCAACATTGAAACTCACTGAACCAGAACCTGTACCCGAGGTCGGCGAAACAAAAGTTATCCATGCATTCGCTCCAACCCACACATCGGATTGCGCGACGCTCCATTGGCAAGTTGAGGAGGTTGAAATAGAAAAGCCGCTGCTTGTGGCACTCGATGTATAAGACAGTGCTGAAAAGGAAACGCTGTAAGTGCACGGTGCAGTCCCGGCTTGACTTACGCTAAAAATCTTGCCGCCCACACTAAATGAACCACTTCTAGTAGCGCTAGTGGTGTTTGGGGCTACAGAAATAGCCAATGTTTGAGCGCCAGTTCCACTAGAGGGTGAAACTGAAATCCACGACACGCTACTAGATACCGAGTAATTGCAAGAAGGGCCTGTTGACAAACTAACGCTAGACGTTACGCCCGATGCAGGCGACGATAGCGACGTCCTGCTCAATGAATATGAGCAAATATTGTCGGGCTGTATCCCAACAAACGCTATTTGCGTGGAAGGTATCCACTCTGTTCCGTTTGTCGTCCAATTTACGGACGTATCGTAAAAAGCATTCGCAAGCCCCCCCCAGCCCATGTTGAGCAGAAGTTTGTTTGTCACCCCTACCTCATAGCCATCAACGACGATCGCGTGCCCGCCATTGTCGGTGGCCGTCATCCCCATGAAAACTGGTCGTGCAGGGCTCGCGTCAAGCTCGGCGCGAATTAAGTTGAAATATTCGCTCGCCGACGTGCCGCTCCGCTCGACACGTCGAATCGTGTCTCTATATTTAAACTTACTTACAAGCGCGTCGACGATACTTTCTGGTCCGGTGCCCGACTCATCACAGCCGTATTGCATTTGGGCTGCATATCCGACGTGCGCCATTAACGTCGCGACTGCATCAATCTGTCTGGGTGAGGCGGTTACTGTAGGCGGCCCGTTCTCGGTAGCAGACGGGCCTTCTAGGGTCGGAGGCATGTTTTGCCAGTCAAACGCAATGTCATGGCTTAGGCTTTTTGTACTACCATTGACCGCAATCGACGAAGAACCGGTTCCCCGTTCCGGCCAATTCCAATGCTTCATGATCTGCGAAACGGCGGTAGCGACGCACCCCGTGACCGCGTGTAGACAACCGGGTAAAGCTGGCGTGGCAAGATTGTATGTAAATGGTGGACCTTTGGACCCTCCTTGGCTCCAAGTCAGTCCTCCGTTCAACAATGGGCCGACCTTCCTAGCTGTAGTCGTGGCATCCTTCAGAAGGATTCCTTTTGGGTTCAGGCCGTTTTGCAACGGGAGGAAACCGCTAGGTTCAACATTTAGGAAGCGCCAAGCTCGTCCGATATCGGAATCTTCTCGCAACGCTTGTACTGCAGCTTCGCCTGAGACTTGCTCAAGGTCTAAGCGCTCCCGCGCAGTGAACGTCTGGCGCGCTCGGATCTCAGGCATGATCCACGATTCAAGCGAAGCTTTTCTGCTAACGTTTGCCGCCTCAAATTTTCCTTGCGGTGCATAGATCGGTACCGGCGGCAGGTCATCGTCCTGAGCTACAAGAAGAAAGCCGTTAGGGGCCACCGTAACCAAATAGCCGATCACGACTCCATCGTGTTCAATCGACCGAACACTGGCAATCTCTGCGTTTGATGCCCCGCCCCAGTCCCCATGAAGCACTATGTGCTGGGTGATCTGGTTCCGCGCCACACGAAGCGCAGTGGCTTCATCGATTGGGGCTGCAGTCG
>JBIIYQ010000041.1:0-23204 GCA_044346745.1 Usitatibacteraceae bacterium
CCCATCGCGCCGATAAACAATCCGATACAGATTGCGGTAATCAATGACCACTGCCAGCCGGGAACCGGCTCAATGATGGTCTCTTTGAAGTTCTGTGCGAGGGCAAACGTCTCGCGGTAATCGAGGGTGCCGAAATAGGCGAAGATCAAACCAATGCCAATGAGGAAACCGAAGTCACCAACACGGTTGACGAGGAACGCTTTCAGATTCGCCTTGATAGCGGTCGGGCGCTTGTACCAGAAGCCGATCAAAAGATACGACACCAATCCCACCGCTTCCCAACCGAAGAACAACTGCAGGAAGTTGTTCGACATCACCAACATCAACATGGCGAACGTGAAGAGCGAGATGTAGGAGAAGAAACGTGTGTAACCGTCGTCGTCTTTCATGTAACCGATGGTGTAAACGTGCACCATCAACGACACAAACGTCACCACTAGCATCATCGTGGCTGTGAGTGAATCAATCAAGAAGCCGACTTCTAGTTTGATCCCGCCGGTAACGAGCCACGTGTACACCGAGCCGTTAAAGGATTTGCCCGCCGACACGTCCTGGAAAACAAACACCGACAATACAAACGCGGCAGCGACACCGAGGATGGTGACGCTGTGCGCGAATGCACGCCCCAGCGTGTTACCGAGGAAGCCGGCCAGCAACGCGCCTATCAGCGGCAGCAGAGGGATGGCGAGTAGTGCGAGTTTGTTTTCGATCATGAGTTACTGCAAATATTTTTATAAACGTCTAGTATTGACGGCACTTTTCAAGCACTTTCGCCTGAAGATGTCCGCCAGATCTAGCCTTTTAGAGTTCCAATATCTTCCACATTGATACTCTTCAAGTTGCGGAAGAGAATCACCAAAATTGCCAAACCGATGGCTGACTCAGCGGCGGCCACCGTCAAAATAAAGAATACAAACACTTGGCCGTTCAAATCGCCAAGCGCATGCGAAAACGCGATGAAGTTCATGTTGACGGCGAGCAACATCAGCTCGATGGCCATCAGCAACACGATCAAGTTCTTGCGGTTGAGGAAGATCCCTGCAATCGAAATCGAAAACAGTACCGCCGACAGAATGAGGTAGTGCGATAACGGGATCATGGCTTGTTCCCTGCAGCAGGTGCGGATGGAGGGGGCGCCACACCTGAAGGCGCGGCATCCGCCACAGGTTCCGACGGAGCTTCAACAGTGGCATCCATCTTGATAATCTTCAGTCGGTCGCCGCTCTTCACACGAACCTGTGCGCCGATGTCCTGCGACTTGCTGCCGCGACGTTCACGCAACGTCAGCGCAATAGCCGCAATCATGGCAATCAGCAGCACAACGGCGGCGAGTTCAAACGGCAACAGATACTCGGTGTACAACACACGACCCAACTCCTTGGTGTTGGAGGCAGCCTCCGGCGCGCCCGGCATCGCGCCGGCAAGGCCGAGTGACTTGCCACCGAGCAAAATCGCCATCTCGGCGAGCATCACCACACCGACCAATGCCGCGACAAAAGCGTTCTGCCGGAACCCTTCACGCAGCTTGTCGAAGTTGATATCCAGCATCATCACCACAAACAAGAACAACACCATCACCGCGCCGACATAAACAAGAATCAGTGTGAGCGCCAAAAACTCCGCAAACAGCAACATCCACAGGCCTGCCGCCGTGACAAACGACAATACAAGGAAAAGGGCCGCGTAGACCGGATTCCTCGACGTGATGACTCCCAGCGCTGACATGATCAGCACAAAGGAGAACAGGTAGAAGGTAATAGTTTGAAAGGTCATTATTTTTGTGAGGCGTTAGTGTCTGTCGCAAGGAGGCGGTTGAACCGTAGGTATCGCCTCTTTGGACTAGAACCTACCGATACTTCGCATCTTCAGCACGTCGATCGGCGATTTCTTTTTCATACTTGTCGCCAATGGCGAGCAACATCGGTTTTGTGTAATAGAGATCACCACGTTTCTCGCCGTGATACTCAAGCAAATGGGTTTCAACGATAGAGTCAACCGGGCACGATTCTTCGCAGAATCCGCAGAAGATACATTTGGTCAAATCAATGTCGTAACGCGTTGTGCGGCGTGTGTTGTCAGCACGCTGTTCGGATTCGATGGTGATGGCCAGCGCCGGGCACACCGCCTCACACAACTTGCAAGCGATACAACGCTCTTCACCGTTTTCATATCGACGCAACGCATGCAGTCCGCGAAAACGTGGGCTTTGCGGCGTCTTTTCTTCCGGAAATTGAACCGTAATCTTGCGCTCAAACAAATGGCGTCCGGTCAGCTTCAACCCCTGCACCAGTTCCCCGAGCAACAAACTACTGGCAAATTCTTTGGCTCTATCCCACATCTTAGCCACCCTGCTTTCCAAACCAAATGTTGATGACAGGCCAGTTGTTGACCGGCTCCATCAACATCACACCAACAACAACAATCCACGCAATTGTCAGCGGGATAAAGACCTTCCAACCCAAGCGCATGATCTGGTCATAGCGATAACGCGGGAATGACGCGCGAATCCACACAAACATAATCATGAGGACCGCAAGTTTGGCGAACAGCCAAAGGATCGACGGTTCACCCAAAATCGGAATGGATTTCGGGAACGGCGACAACCAGCCGCCGAGGAAGAGTAGTGATGAAATCATCGCCACCAACAACATGTTGGCGTACTCGGCCAAGAAAAAGAGCGACCACGTCATGCCGGAATACTCAACCAATGGACCGGCAACAATTTCGGACTCACCTTCGGCCACGTCGAACGGATGGCGATTGGTCTCAGCCACACCGGCGATAAACTGGATGATGAAGAGTGGAAAGAGTGGAATGAAGAACCACTCGATCAGCCCATATGCGCCGTCTTGTTTCGCGACTACCTCGGTGAGGTTCAATGATTGTGCAGCCATCAAGCCGCCGACAAGCGCAAAGCCCATCGCAATTTCGTAGCTCACTACCTGCGCGGCGGAGCGCATCGCGCCGATAAATGCGTACTTCGAATTTGACGCCCAGCCCGCTAGGATGACACCGTATACGCCCATGGAGGTCATTGCAAGCACAACAAGAATGCCGGCATCCACACCCGCCACCACCCAGGTTGGCGTGAACGGGATGACCGCCCACACGGCCATCGCTGGTGCGACCGAAATCGCTGGCGCAATCAGGAAGAGAAGTTTGTTTGCACCGGTTGGAACAATCTGCTCTTTGAGCAACAGTTTGATGGCATCGGCAATCGGTTGCAGCAGACCCCATGGCCCCACGCGGTTGGGACCGCGGCGCACCTGCATCCAGCCGATTACCCAACGTTCGACCAATTGGAAATACAAAACAAAAATCAGCACCGGCACCATGACCATCAAGATCATCGTCAGCGACTTACCGACGAACCATGCGGTTGGCCCGATCTCAGGACCCAACGCGGCGATAACTTGGGCGTTCAACGATTGAATCAACGCATCCATGACTATTCCGCCGCCTCCGCTGCCGGTTCCGACATAAGGTGGACACGACCTGCCTTTGCGTCTGCGGTGAGTTGCAGACTTGGTGCACGGCGCGTGATGGAGTCAACATCGTAGATATTGACGTCACTCATTTGCGCGGCTGCCGCACAAGTTGCGAGGTCAACTTTCACGCCGCTCATCTGGTTGTTCAACTTGCCCGCGACAAAGGCATTGAGGTCCGGCGCGATATCTGCGCGTACCGCCTCGATGTTGTCTTGATCGAACCCAGAGAGGCCGAGCAAGTTACCGAGGACACGAATCACCTTCCACGCAGGACGTGTTTGACCCAGCGGCTTCACCACACCGTTAAATGACTGAGCCTTACCTTCCATGTTCACAAACGTGCCGGCAGTTTCGCTAAATGGCGCGATTGGCAGCATGACCGTTGCGTACTCAGCAGCCCGCGCATTTCTAAACATCGACATGGCGACAACAAAGTCGGCCGCTTTCAGCGCTGACAAAGCATTCGCGGCGTCAGCGCAATCAGCCTCCGGCTCAACGTTTAGCAGGACGTACGCTTTCGCATTACTGCTGATCGCGCCATCAGCACCCACAACCGATGCACCAACGCTGTTTGCCGACTGGCCAAATACACCAAACACACCACCCGCTAGTCTGGCGATTTCTTGCGCGAGCACATGCAGCGTCGAGGCCTGCGGATGCTGTTGTGCGTAGTGCCCGAGGAAAACCGCGGTTGATTCCTTTGCCGCAAGGCTGGCCGCGATGGCGCGGGCTTCGTTAGTGATCGCGACGGTGGCAACGGCGTTGGCCACCTCACCGGGAAGCTGCGCATTCTTCATCTCTGCGAGCGCCTTGGCAACCGCACCCAGTGCGGCGGCGAGATTCTCCGGCTTCGAAATCGACTTGTTTGTCACGCGCATCAGCAGATCACCATCAACCGAATGCAACACATTCATTTGCGCGCCGCGTTTAACTGCGGCGCGGAAGCGTGTCGCCAGCAAAGGTTGCTCTTTACGCAGTGTCGAGCCAATTAGCAGAATACTTTGCAACCCACCGATACTTGCAACGCTGGTACCGAGCCACTGCGTACCCAGGGACTTCACATCAGCGGTATCGCGCAGCCGAAGGCGCGTCGAGATCTGTTTCGATCCCAATCCTTGCGTCAGCTTGCGCAATAAATGCAGCTCTTCCAAGGTGGAGGACGGCGACGCCATGACGGCAACTTGGTCGGCCCCTTGCTGTTTAGCGTGCGCAAGACCATCAGCCACCGTTTGCAACGCATGCTGCCAATCTGCTTCCATCCATTTGCCGTCTTTTTTCACCATCGGTGTGGTGAGCCGATCTGCTGAATTTAACGCCTCATACGAAAACCGGTCGCGATCCGACAACCAGCATTCGTTGACGGCTTCGTTTTCAAGAGGCAAGACACGCATCACACGGTCTTGCTTGACCTGCACGACAAGATTAGAGCCGAGGCCATCGTGCGGCGCGATCGACTTGCGGCGCGATAACTCCCAGGTGCGGGCAGAGTAACGGAACGGCTTTGAGGTCAACGCGCCGACCGGGCAGAGGTCGATCATGTTTCCCGACAACTCAGAGTCAACCGATTTACCGACGAAGGAAATAATCTCCGAATGTTCACCGCGACCGGCCATGCCGAGTTCCATGACACCGGCAATCTCTTGACCGAAACGAACACAACGGGTGCAATGAATACAGCGCGACATCTCTTCCATCGACACCAGCGGCCCGATGTCTTTGTGGAACACCACACGCTTCTCTTCTTGGTATCTTGAACCCGACCCGCCGTAACCCACCGCCAGATCTTGCAACTGACACTCGCCACCCTGATCACAAATCGGGCAGTCGAGTGGATGATTGATCAACAAAAATTCCATCACGCCCTGCTGTGCGGTCTTGGCCAACACCGAGTCGGTCATGACCTTCATGCCCTCGGTTGCAGGGGTCGCACATGCCGGCAACGGCTTCGGCGCTTTTTCAACTTGCACCAAACACATACGACAGTTGGCGGCGATGGATAACTTCTTGTGATAACAAAAGTGCGGCACAAAAATGCCGAGTTTGTTCGCGGCTTCCATCACGGTTGCGCCGTTCTCGACTTCTACTGTTTTGCCGTCAACTTCGAGCTTGATCATATTGTTTACTCTGCCGCCATCAGCAGCGCGTCATGGGAAGACGACGACGAATAACCGCCGGCAGCCACCATGCAACGCTTGTGATTGATGTGATACTCAAATTCTTCGCGGAAATTCTTGATGAACGCACGTACCGGCATCGCCGCCGCATCGCCCAGCGCACAAATCGTGCGGCCTTGGATCTGGTCGGTCAGGTTGAGCAACAGATCCAAATCTTCCATACGGCCTTTGCCGTTTTCGATCCGGTTGATGACGCGATACATCCAGCCCGTGCCTTCACGACACGGCGTGCACTGGCCGCACGACTCTTCAAAATAGAAGTACGCGAGCCGTTCGGCCGCTTTCACCATACACGTGTCTTCGTTCATCACGATGACAGCACCCGAACCCAACATCGAGCCCGCTTTGGCAATCGAGTCGTAGTCCATGTCGGTTTCCATCATCTTGTCGGCAAGAATGACGGGCATCGACGAACCGCCGGGAATCACGCCCTTCAGCTTTTTGCCGTCGCGCATACCGCCGGCCATCTCGAGTAACTTGGCGAACGGTGTGCCGAGCTTGACTTCGTAATTGCCCGGGCGATTGACGTGCCCCGACACCGAAAACAACTTGGTGCCGCCGTTGTTCGGTTTACCTAGATTGAGGAACCACTCCCCACCGTTACGAATAATCGCGGGCGCCGCGGCAAACGTCTCGGTGTTATTGATGGTGGTCGGTTTGCCGTAAAGACCGAATGACGCGGGGAACGGTGGCTTAAAGCGCGGTTGACCTTTTTTGCCTTCGAGCGACTCAAGCAACGCGGTTTCTTCACCGCAGATGTACGCGCCATAACCATGATGGGCGTGAAGCTCAAAAGAAAAGTCGCTGTCGAGGATGTTCTTGCCCAAGTAACCGGCGTCACGCGCTTCTTGCAGCGCCTCTTCAAAACGATCGTATTCGGCCCAAATCTCGCCGTGGATGTAGTTGTAACCGACCGGGATACCCATCGCATACGCGGCGATGATCATGCCCTCGATCAGGATATGCGGGTTGTAACGCAGGATGTCGCGGTCCTTAAACGTACCGGGCTCACCTTCGTCAGAGTTGCAAACCAAGTACTTCGGTCCCGGGAAGGTGCGGGGCATAAAGCTCCACTTGAGGCCGGTCGGGAAACCCGCACCGCCGCGACCGCGCAATGCCGATTTTTTGACTTCCGCGATGACGTCTTCAGGCTTGATGCCTTCTTCGAGAATCTTCTTTAACGCGACGTACCCCTCGCGTGATTCGTAATCTTTCAGGCGCCAGTTGTCACCGGTGATGCCGGCCATGATGACCGCGTCGGGACCATAGTCGATGAACTTCGTCATGTGTTTGACTCCGCGCTGAGTTCCGCAACCAACGCATCAATCTTTTCGTGTGACATAAAGCTACACATACGTTTGTTGTTGACCGTCATGACGGGTGAGTCGCCGCAAGCGCCCATACATTCACCTTCTACCACCGTGAACTTGCCGTCTTTGGTCATCTCTTTCCAGCCGACGCCGAGTTTCTGCTTCAGGTATTCAGCCGCATCCACGCCACCCGACAAGGCACAAGGCAGATTGGTACAAACCGTGATCTTGGTTTTCCCCATCGGCTTGAGGTTGTACATGTTGTAGAAGGTCGCCACTTCATACACCGCCACCGCAGGCATACCGATGTGTTGCGCCACCGCGTCCATCGCATCGGTGGACAACCAACCGTTTTCGTCTTGCACGATGGCAAGTGCCGCCATCACCGCAGACTGGCGCTGATCGCCCGGGTACTTCGCGATTTCGCGATCAATCTTCGTTTTTGCCGCTTCAGACAGCATCACACTTCACCTTGGTTGTAATCGACGCGGGCGTCCACCATCGTCATGTGGCGCAGCCGCGATTCGCCAGCGCCACCAAAGGCACCAATCTTGTTTGAGTCAGGGTACTCACACACCTCGGCCGGCATCATGGTGCTCACCGAGATGTAACAAAGCGCAGCATCGGAGTCGTTGATGATCTGATGCGCCGTCTCCGGCCCGCCAACTGGACAACAAATAAAATCGCCTGCGCGAATGCCACGTGTTTCAGCACCGTAACGCAACGTGCCCCGCCCTGAAACGACGAAGAACATCTCTTCTTCAGCACGATGACTGTGAAAAGGACAGGACGACTTGCCCGGGGGCACCACGTCGTAGGAGTAACCGAGGTCCTTCGCGCCGATCTGCGGACCGACACGCACGGCGTCACACGCAAACCGTGTACCGGCCTCGTAATGTTCGAGTTTGAGTTCGTCGATATTGATGACGCGTTGGGCGATCACACTCATGTTCGGCTACCGATCGATTTCGCCGAACACAATATCTTGTGTTCCGATGATGGTGACAACGTCGGCAATCATGTGGCCGCGCGACATTTCGTCGAGCGCCGCCAGATGTGGGAAACCAGGTGCCCGGATCTTCAGCCGGTAAGGCTTATTTGCGCCGTCTGACATCAGGTAGATGCCAAATTCACCCTTCGGATGCTCCACCGCAGCATACACTTCACCCGGGGGAACGTGGAAACCTTCTGTGAACAACTTGAAGTGATGGATCAAGTCTTCCATGTTGGTCTTCATGCCTTCACGCGGAGGCGGCGCGACCTTGTTGTCGGTGGAGATAACAGGCCCCGGATTTTTCCGCAGCCAGTCCACACACTGTTTGATGATGCGATTCGATTCACGCATCTCTTGCACACGCACGAGGTACCGGTCGTATGAATCGCCGTTGGTGCCGACGGGAATATCAAAATCCATCCGGTCGTACACTTCATACGGCTGCTTCTTGCGCAGATCCCACGCGATACCCGAGCCACGCAACATCGGGCCGGTGAAGCCCAGCTGCAACGCGCGTTCCGGTGTGACGATGCCGATATCAACCAGACGTTGTTTCCAAATGCGATTGTCGGTGAGTAGTGTTTCATACTCGTCGATATACGTCGGGAAACGATTGGTGAAGTCGTCGATGAAGTCGAGCAACGAACCCTGGCGGTTTTCGTTCAACCGCTTCATCGCCGTGGCGTTCTGACCATTCACGACCGTGTACTGCGGCATACGGTCCGGCAGATCGCGATACACACCGCCCGGACGGTAGTACGCCGCGTGCATACGCGCACCGGATACCGCCTCGTAACAATCCATGAGGTCTTCGCGCTCACGGAATGCATACAGGAATACCGTCATCGCACCCACGTCCAGCGCGTGCGCGCCAAGCCACAGCAGATGATTGAGGACGCGAGTGATTTCATCAAACATCACACGAATGTATTGCGCGCGCTCAGGAACGTCGACTTGCAGCAGCTTTTCGATCGCCATCACGTAGGCATGTTCGTTGACCATCATCGACACGTAGTCGAGCCGGTCCATGTACGGCACACTCTGAATGTATGTGCGTGTCTCGGCGAGTTTTTCAGTCGCGCGATGCAACAAACCGATGTGTGGATCGGCACGTTGCACAACTTCACCATCGAGCTCCAGCACCAGCCGCAACACCCCGTGCGCGGCAGGATGCTGGGGGCCAAAGTTCATTGTGTAATTCTTGATCTCTGACACGTTGGTTATTCCGGAGAAAGCGCAGCAGTGACGCAGGTTGAAACACAATGAACTTCAGTGCAGGCTAACGTGCATTGCACGTTAAGGCCGCACTGCGGGCGGCCGAAACTAAAATTCATCGTGTAGTTTTTGATCTCAGACATCTGAACCAACTCCTACGCAACCAAGAGTGCTGCCGACAACAGACTGCAAACGATGAATTTCAGAGAAGGCTAACTTGTGCAAAAAGTTAAGGCCGCACTGCGGCCGGCCGGAACTAAAATTCATCGTGTAGTTTTTGATTTCGCTCATCGCTTCACTCCGGAAGCGTATGTCTCTTCGCGAATTACACGCGGCACAATCTCCCGGGGCTCGATAGTCACCGGTTGATAGATCACCCGTTTTTGTTCCGCGTCGTAACGCATTTCGACGGTTCCGGAAATCGGGAAATCCTTGCGGAACGGATGACCGACAAATCCGTAGTCGGTCAGAATTCGACGCAAATCGGGATGGCCGTTAAACACGATGCCATAAAGGTCAAACGCTTCACGCTCATACCAATTGGCCGCATTCCAAACCGGGATTAATGAATCAATCAGCGGGAAGTCATCATCGATACAAAAAGCACGGAGGCGCACACGCACGTTATGCGTGATCGACAATAGTTGGGATACCACTGCGAAACGCGCGCCGGACCAAGCGCCGTCACCCCAATCGGCGTAGTCAACACCACATAGGTCGATCAGCTGGGAAAAATCCAACGCCGGGTTATCCCGAAGCACGGTTGCCGCAGCAATGTAGTCAGCGGCGCTCACCTCAATGATCACCTGATCGGTATCGA
Source organism: Usitatibacteraceae bacterium (assembly GCA_044346745.1). GTDB lineage: Bacteria > Pseudomonadota > Gammaproteobacteria > Burkholderiales > Usitatibacteraceae > UKL13-2. The sequence goes on from JBIIYQ010000041.1 coordinate 10,002, forward strand.
CGATGAGCTTCGCCAGCTTGTCGCCCAAGGCGGCGGTGAGATCGGACTGGAGCTGATCGAGTTTCTTCGACATATCAGGCCCGCGCGATGGTGTTGGTGCGCTTGATCTTGTTTTGCAACTGGATCAAACCATACAAAAGCGCCTCGGCAGTCGGTGGGCATCCGGGAACATAGATGTCGACAGGCACGATGCGGTCACAGCCGCGAACCACAGAGTAAGAGTAGTGGTAATACCCGCCACCATTGGCACATGATCCCATCGAGATCACCCAACGAGGTTCGGACATCTGGTCATAGACTTTGCGCAGAGCAGGCGCCATCTTGTTGCACAACGTGCCGGCAACAATCATCACATCAGACTGACGAGGACTTGGGCGAAACACGATGCCAAAACGGTCGAGGTCGTAACGCGATGCCCCGGCGTGCATCATCTCGACTGCACAACAGGCCAAGCCAAATGTCATCGGCCACATCGAACCCGTGCGCGCCCAATTCAGCAGCGAATCGACTGAGGTGGTCACAAACCCCTGATTTCCATTTTGCAAACTGAGACCGCCTTCAGGCATTACCATTCTCCCAAGTTCTTGGTTACTGCTCGCATAACGCATCCCACCGGCATCGATTCTTGCCGAGCCTATTTATTCCCAGTCGAGCGCGCCCTTTTTCCACTCGTAGATGAAGCCCATCACCAAAATGCCGAGGAACACCATCATTGCCCAGAAACCAAACCAGCCGATTTCCTGCAGCACGACGGCCCATGGAAAGAGGAAGGCAATTTCAAGGTCGAACAGAATGAAGAGAATGGCGACGAGGTAATAACGGACGTCGAATTTCATGCGCGCGTCTTCAAACGCTTCGAAGCCGCATTCATAGGGAGAGAGTTTTTCGCTGTCTGGCTTGTCGTGCCCGAGGACAATGGACAGAACTTTGGTGCCAACAACGGGAAGGACACCGACGGCAAGGCCGACGGCAAGGAACAGCAGAATAGGGAAGTAGTTCTCGAGCATGCTCGCCGTTATCGTCTCAGAGCTCATTCGCAATCGAACAAACCCGGCTACTGCATTAACTTGGTGCCGTCGGCGAGACTCGAACTCGCACAGCTTTCGCCACTACCCCCTCAAGATAGCGTGTCTACCAATTTCACCACGACGGCATGTCGTTCAAACAAGACTAAATTTTACTTCGAAATACGAGGTTTGCGGCACTGCAACAAGCAGCTTACTTCGGAATTTGTTGGGGAGCCGGCGCCGATGCCGGAGCTGCGGGCGCGGCAGGAGCAGCGGATTTTGCCGCGTCAGTTGCCGGCGCCGCAGTACCTGCCGGAGCAGGAATCGTATCGACGGTCGATTTCTTTGCGTCCGGCACCGCCGTGACACTCTTGCCGAAATCGGAAACCACGCCTGAGCCGCGCGGAGCGTGGTAATAGGTCAAACCGAGGCTGGTCAGGAAGAACAACGTTGCACACACCGCAGTGGAGCGCGACAAAAAGTTGGCCGCACCTGACGAACCGAACAGGCTACCTGCAGAACCCGTACCAAACGCCGCGCCCATGTCTGCACCCTTGCCGTGCTGCACCAACACCAGCACCACAATTGCGATTGCCACCAATACGTGGAGCGTCAAAATAATCGAAGCCAACATTGCTATTTCCTCAGTCTTCAGTCTAGATCTGGCCGCCCTTACAAGGCTTGCCAAATCCCTAAAAATTCATCGGCCACCAATGAAGCACCGCCGATCAAACCACCATCAATATCAGGCTGCCCAAAAAGCTCAGCCGCGTTACTCTTTTTCACGCTGCCACCGTATAAGATTGGCAACGAGTTCCCAATTTCAACCGAGTGTTTTGCGACAAAACCTCGCAAAAACCCATGTACTTCCTGTGCCTGTGCGGGGGACGCTGTTTTGCCCGTGCCGATCGCCCAAACGGGCTCATATGCCAACACCGCACCACCCAACGCCTCCACGCCCAGCTTCTGCACCACCGCCGTCACCTGACGGGCCACAACCACCTCAGTGATACCCGCTTCGCGCTCGGCCAGCGTCTCACCGACACACAAAATTGGCGTCAGACCCGCTTGTTTCGCGCGGCCAAACTTTTCCGCCACCACTTCGTCTGAGTCGCCGAACAAGGCCCGGCGTTCAGAATGCCCCACCAGCGCAACTTGGCAGCCAAACTCGGCGACCATTGACGCTGAAACTTCGCCCGTAAAGGCGCCTTTGTCAAAACGGCTCACATCCTGCGCGCCAAACCGAACTGCTGATTGGGTCAACGCCGACTGTAATTGTCCTAGGTAGGGGAACGGTGCACAAACGCCTAGCACCCTCCCGGGCCGGGATTCAGCGGAGCGGCATGCATCGAGCAGTACCGCGTTTTCCACCAAACTGCCATTCAGCTTCCAGTTTCCAACGACAAATCGCTGACGAGTTTCTATCGGCATTTTGGTCGGAATTCCCTGAAATTGCCTAAATCTGACAAAGACTTAGATTATAGCGGGAAAAGCCTTCCCGAGACAATCGCAGGTGACGGACTGGCTACCGCTTGAGGTCCATGGCGCGCTGAAATTGCAGCGGCTGCTCGTCGCCTGTCGGCTTCAAGGTGTCCCAGATATTCTGGTTGATGATTCGATAGGCATTCGCAATCATTCGGCGCTGAAAGAAGTAATCGAGGTCGCGCTTAGACTGTTTTACCTTGATCTTGCCGCACACCCGGTCAAAAGTGAGCGCCATCGCCGACATTGGCGTTCAATCGACATTCAACAGCGCCCGCTCGCGATTGATTCCAACTGCAAATTCCCAGCGCTTTGCCGCTGCGAGTGCGGCGTCAGCAGTTTTGCCGACGCGTGAGTCACGCCGCACCTCCACGAGACGCGCCTTATTCGCCCCATTCTTTGGTAGCACCAGCGTCGGCACCTAGTGGTCGGTTATCGCGTATTTCATGGCGACGATGCCCTAATCTAGCCAAAACGACTGCTTCATGGGGTCGTGCATAAATGAAAACAAGTCCCGCTGATCGGGTGAGTGCACTGCGCCTTCCAGTCATGGGCGGCATTTTTCCTCTGCGACGGCCAAGGCGGGCGCGAGCCCATCGCGTGCCCAGACGATCACCATCTCAAGGTTACCGTCGTGCAATACTGTGCTGGCGAGCGGGCCCCACGCGCGGGACTCGCCATCGCGATTGCAGTTTCTTTGGCGACCACGACCGACTCTACTAACTGCGACACTGTTCGTCCGGTAACATTCATTGCCGTCAGCGGCAACGGTGTTACGTGGTGGAACAAGCGATGGCCGCGTGTCCAGCGGTTGGCGCCTGACAACGCAATACCATGCGGGCCTAGTTCAAGCCCAGCGTTAAAGCGACCTCCGTTTGAAAAAATGCTCCGTACAGGCTTGTAAACCTGAGCGCGTTAGGCCCTCTCTATGCCCGCCATCGTTCGCCAGCGGAGAGCAAGCGCATCCTAACACCACGTCGGACGCACTGGTTTCGGTTGTGTGGTCCGGTGCACCGCTTCGTTAATCAACTCCCGCATGTTCATAAAGTGTTTGTTCATCAAAGAATTAGAAGCTAGCGCTCTCCCGCAACTGCTTGAACACGAATCTGTCAGTGTGGTTAAAGTAAGTAACACTCAATAGCATTTCACAAGCAGCCATGTAAGAACATGAACCTCAAAGCCCTACCATTCGCAGCCGAGATTATCGGGGACACCCTCAACACCGAAGAAACAAAGCTTAACGCGTTTTCCTCTGTTGGCGGCGGTGCTGGCAGCGATACGGCGCAGTGATTTCAGCCCAAGAGCGGCACGAAGATATAGCGATCAGCGGTAGTCAACTGAAAACGGAGCAAGCAATGGCATGCGTCGCAGAGCTAGGCGTCAAGTTCGAAATCTACCAAGCCGTCGTTGCCAATAGAATTTGCCTTGAACCAACAAGCGACTCTGGGCGATGGCTAACCATCACCACCGTCGGTACGACATCCTTTAGCCGGTCACGAATCTGGGATTCCTGTGTTGAATCGACTTGATCGAGCGTCTCATCGAGGAACAGTACCGTTGGCTTGCGGTACAACGCGCGTGCGAGCAGCACTCGCTGTTTCTGTCCGCCGGACAGCGACGAGCCCAGTGCGCCAACAAAGGTCGAATAGCCCATCGGCAACTTTTCGATATCCGCTTGGATATCAGCCGCTTGCGCACAAGCTTGAATCGCAGCCATGTCGAATTCGCCGCCGAATGCAATAGCATCGGCGATCGAACCCATGAACAACTGATCATCTTGCATCACCGCACCAATAAGCGCACGATACCGCACCATATTCCAATCCTTTAAGTCACGACCGTTGACAATCACCTGACCTTCAGTCGCTGGAAGTAACCCCAGCAGCACCTTTAGCAACGTCGTTTTGCCACACCCTGAGGGGCCAACCAGTGCGACTGATTCGTTGGGATTGATCTCTAGATTCACATGGCGAAACGCAAAGCCCTCGGGCCCATAGGCATAACCAAGGTTCTTCGCCTCAATCCTGAGCGCCTCTTTTGTGCCGCCCACGACACCGCTGGCGCTGGCTACGCTAAACATCGACACGCCCGCCGCATCGGGCTCGGCTAAAGCAATATCGGCGATACGCTCGGCGTGCAAATCGAGCATGCGAAATTCATTCCATTTCTCGATCAGGTTGTTCACCCGCGAGAGGAATACCAACTTGAAACCAATAAAAGCGTACAACATCCCGACCGAGAACTTGCCGTCCATCACCAACAACGCCGCCAGCCAAACAACAATGACACTTTCCACGCCAAATATCAGGGCTTGGCCGCCTCGCTGGAAGATCCCCACACTCTGGACGTTGACGTTGGCGTTGATGTGTTCAACCACCAAGTTTTGATAGGCGACTCGACGTTCGTTTTCGCGCATGTTCAGCTTAATCGCCATCATGCCGCGCAGTGTTTCAATAAAATGTGTCGAGGCCTTTGCCTCATGCGCGAGTTGTTCATCAGTCGCGTTGCGCTGCGGGTAAAAAAGCACCCATCGCAGCAATGCATACAACGCGGCGGCACCGAGCACAACACCGGTAAGCACCATGCTGTAGTAGGCCATTACTGCGAGTGTAGCGAGTACCATCACGCCGTCGATAAAAGTCTCAACAAACGTAGTCGAGAGTGTTTTCTGGATCGCATCGACACTCCGGAACTTGCCAACAATGTCACCAATATTGCGTTTCTCAAACCACCCTAGCGGCAGGCGCAGCAAGTGGCTAAACAGAACAGTGAGTAGGCGGAGATTGAACCGCGTGGACAAGTAAACGCCGACCCAAGCACGTACGCCCGTAACGGCAACTTGCATCACCACCAACACAATGAACGCCACGCCGAGTACGGTCAAAAAATCCCGATCACGCCCAACCAACACGCGGTCAACTGTCAGCTGTAGAAAAAACGGCATTGCAATGGCAAACACTTCGATGGCAAATGACAGGAACATGAGTTGCGCGAGTGCACCACCAAGCCCTGAGCCGACCGATAGCAGCTGTGTAGCGCTGATTTTTTTTCGCTCCTCTACCTTCGAAAAACTCGGCGTCGGCGTGAACTCCATTGCCACACCGGTGTAGTGCTTACCGGCGTCGGCAAACGTCATCTTGCGAACACCGCGCGCAGGATCGTGAACAGTGATCGCTTTGGACGACACCTCAGTCAGAACGACAAAGTGATTCATGTCCCAATGCAGCACGACCGGCAGTTGCAACTTTCCGAGCGCCGGGAGATCTGCCTTGACGCCGCGCGACGCCAATCCCATTGTCTCTGCCACTTGGCTGACTTGCCTGAGTGTGATTCCCTTTAGCGATGGTGACAAACGTGTCCGCATTGCCAGCAAATCGGTTTGGTGGCCGTGGAAGGTTGCGACCATCGCCACACAAGCAATCCCGCACTCAGGGGCTTCGGACTGGAGGATCATTGGCACACGCCGGCGCAGCGCAGCAAAGATGCTGATCGGCATCAGAATCTCCCTCGCAATTGCATCAGCGGCTCAAACAACCATTCAAGTAGGGTACGTTTGTCCAACAAGATGTCGGCATTCACCAACATACCGGACTTCAGCGCGATTTCTTGCGTTCCGGCGGTGACCGTTTGCTTATCAAGGGCGACTGTGACGCGGTAAACAGGTTCTTTAATGGCGAGCGGCCCAACCTTCTCGCCCGGTGACCAAACTGCTTGGCTGATATCTTGCACCACGCCACGATACTGGCCAAACCGTTCATACGGGAAGGCTTCATAACGCATCACGACTTCGCGCCCTTTGTTGACAAAGCCAATCGCGCGAGTGGGGACCAGCAGCTCGACGCGCAATAAGCTGCCCTTTGGCAAGATAGTGGCAAAACTGGCATCTGCCGCGACGGACTGCCCGACACTCACCGCGATGTTGGTCGCAATACCGTCAATTGGTGCCAATATGAGTGACTCGCGTTTTGCGTCTTCCTGCACCAGCGTCTGCTGCAGTTCCGAGATCTGGCGCGACAACTGATCTGCCTGCGCCCTTGCCTTGAGTTCGGCAGCCGGCTCGTCAAGTTTCGCGGCAGCAAGATCCCGCTCTAGCGTCGCGCGGGAGCGTTTCAGGGACTGCAACTTAAGCTCTTGGTCTGTGACCTCATCGCGCTTCTGCCGCACCATGATCTCTGAGGCAAATTTTTCCTTGCCGAGGTCCTCGAACTTTTTGGCCTGTTCACGCGCAGAGGCGAGTCGTTGCTCTTGCAGGCGGCTTTCACGATCGAGCTGGCTGATTTCGTTCCGCAGGTCCAACACCCGACGGCGAATTTGTGTGACCTGTTGGGCACCCAGTTCCTGAATCTGAGCTCGCTCTCGCTCTAGAGACTCCCGCCGCTGGCCCAGTTCACCGGCTACGACCGCTGCAGTGGAACGAGTCTGCTCGGTAGCACGCTCAAAAGACACTCTGGCCATCGGCATGCCTTTGGTGACTGCGTCGCCCTCTTTGATCATCAGTTCAGCGATGCGTCCGGCATCCGAAAACGACACCCGCGCCGCGCCGATATCCGACGAAAGAAACCCTTCAACCCGCTCCCGACGCGTGTACTGCCCCCAAATTCCCACACCAATTACCAAGAAAGCGACGCCTGCCGCTAGGGCGGTGAACACCCACATTGGCAGCGGACGTGCATTAGTCGTCTCGCCGAAGAACTTCTCCCTCTGTGCGTCGATCGCTTCTTGGCGAAATAATTGTTTTGACATCTGGGGCTTAATGGGTGCCTTAGAAACTGAAAGCTGGCATCAAACATTGGGGATGCGGCGCTGAGTGTGGTGAGAATTCTAATTCACTATGTGTTTAGCCCTGAAAATGACTTTTTTGCCCAACCTGAAGACTGGGTTGCCGTGACATTCCCCGCCACGAAACTGGAGACTGTCATTAGGTTGTCATAGACAGCGTTGATCATACGCGACGGCCTCCTCCCGCCGTCCGGCTCAGTTGGATTGAGCATCATCGTCGGTGGCGATTCCAAACGGCGAACCTCGGTTCGCCGTTTTTTTTTGCTTGTTGGCCACTGCTGCAGGCAGGCCGTAGCGGTGTCACACAAACATCACTGAACTGCAACATCCGCGAAACCTCCCCTTCGTAACCTGCATCAAGCAAAACGACATCGGAGCCGGTATGCTAAACGTACAAACGAATCTCGCGACTTTAAGAAAGAAAGATCGCTACCTAGTCTCGCTTGCGCGTACCGAGCAGGAAGTACGCGAAGCCCAGCGCCTTCGTTATCAGGTATTTTTTGAAGAAATGGGTGCTTCAACCGACGCCAAAGGAACCTTTAACGAGCACGATGTTGATCAATATGACGCAGACTGTGAACATCTCATCGTGCGCGATACCGCGAGCGACTTGGTGGTCGGCTGTTATCGCATCATGCGGCCGGAAACGGCCATGCGGCGCGGAGGCTACTACTCAGACAGCGAGTTTGACTTGGCGCGCCTGAAGAACATCCGCCCCACCACCGCCGAAGTCGGTAGGGCTTGTATCCACCCCGACTTTCGTTCTGGCTCCGTCATCATGTTGCTTTGGTCGGGCCTCACACGCTTTATGCTGGAAAACAACTACGAGTATGTGATTGGCTGCGCGAGTATTCCGCTCTCAGACGGGCACGATAACGCTCTGGCCGTCTATGAGCACGTGGCGGAGACGAGCCTCGCGCCTGCCGAGTATCGTGTGTTTCCGAAAAATCCATATCCGCTAGCTCAGGCTGCGACCGACCACGTTCCCACATCGGACCAAACGCCGCGGGTCGTCCCGATTGCTAGGGCGCATATTCCGGCGCTCATCAAGGGGTATAGCAGGCTCGGCGCGTGGATATGTGGTGCGCCAGCATGGGACGCTGACTTCAATACGGCGGACCTGTTTGTGCTCCTGCCGATTACTCGTATGTCGGGCACATACGCAAAACACTTCATCGGTGGCGAACAAGCGGCTTAACCGCTCCTTCAGCCGACCGCAGTGAGAAATATAAAAAGCGCGCGGAGCCAACATCAGGTGGGGCTTCGCGCGTTGGTGCCAGTAGGCACGGCTACTGGAAGCTTGGAACTTGGTTTATCTCGGCGTGATCGAGCAAACGCAGCTTGGATAAATAGTGCCGATCCAATCGCCAGTCGTCGATCAACCCGAGAGCGAGTTTGAACTGCTCACGGCCCATCTCGTAGAGCCTATTGAGTTCATACGGCGCGTTTGTCTCTAGCGCGACGGCGAGTTCAAGGAGCGCCTTTGTCTCACTGGTGTCGGGGTTTGCGACAATGTACTGTGCGACCTTCTTGATGTTGTTCATAGCAGTGCCAATTCGTCTGTGTACGTGCAAGAAAATGCGGAAGCGCATTGTAGCGGCCAACTATTGACACAAAACTGTCATTTTAATCTTTTTCTGCAAATCAACTGCTTACGCACAAATCGGCACGTATGTTCCGAACAAACATGCGCAAAAACAACGCTGTCATGCCGTTGAAGCACTTGCGTCATAAAAGGTAAGTGTTCGCTCGCTAGCATTCGTTAAACCACCCACGAGAGAGGCTATCGTGTTTGACGGCATCCCACAAAGCGCCACCGAGCAACGACCGCACTTGACCACCCCGCCCTCAGGTAATCCCCCTTTGGGCAACCCTCCCCCGCCGGCTGAACAAGAATCAGGGGGCGACAACGCGGCGAAGATGCACTTCCGCACCATCTGGATTTCGGACATCCATCTCGGAACCACCGGCTGCCAGGCAGAATTGTTGCTGGAGTTCCTAAAACACACCGAGTCCAAAGAGCTCTATCTGGTCGGCGACATCATCGACGGATGGCAACTAGCCCGTCGTTGGTACTGGCACCGCTCCCATAACGACGTAGTGCAAAAGATTCTGCGGAAAGCGCGTAAAGGCACCCGCGTGACATACGTGGCAGGCAATCACGACGAGTTTGCGCGACACTTCCTGGGACTCGCATTTGGCGATATCGATATCGTTGACGAGGCAGTACACACGACTGCTGCCGGCAAGCGGCTGTTGATCATACACGGCGATCAATTTGACGCCGTGGTGCAGTGCGCAAAATGGCTCGCTCACCTTGGTGACATGTTGTATGGCATCTCGCTTGAAATGAATCGCGCGCTAAACCGGATCCGGCGAGCCTTCGGGCTGCGGTACTGGTCGCTCTCGCAATATCTCAAACATCGCGTCAAAAACGCCGTCAGCTATATCAACGCTTTTGAAGAGGCGGTCGCCCGCGAGGCAAAGCGCCGTGAACTCGATGGCGTCGTCTGCGGCCATATCCACCGCCCGGAGATTCGCGACATTGATGGCATCACCTACTGTAATGACGGTGATTGGGTCGAGAGCCTTTCAGCGTTGGTGGAAACTGCCGAGGGCGAACTCAAGCTAATCACTTGGCTCGATATCGAAGCGTGGCGCAACGCTCGGGAAGTCACGCAGAACACCCCAACGACCGTCGGCTCGCAACTTCCACTGCCCTTAGCGTCCTAGCCGCTGCGGCCAAAGCGGCGGCGCAGCGAGCAGGCACATCGATCAAAGCAAATCTGGGCAAACCACCGCGCGCAGAACAACGGGATGGACTTCCCGACCCTCGTTGCCATCGCCACGGCGTCGATTTGTCAGCCACCAGATAGAGCCTTTTCGCACTGCGATATCGCGCTCTTCGCCGAACAATAACAACGACACAAGATGCCCAATTGTCGGCTGATGCGCGACGATAACGACAGGATGCCGATTTTCCGGCCAATCTACCGCGCCCAGCAGGTGCGCCACATCCGCGTCCGAACCAAGTTCCGGCTTGACCGTGAGTTTTCGGTCGGACATGCCCGTCAACGCTTCGGCGGTCTCGATGTCCCGCTTCCAGTGGCCACAAAAGACTCTTGTGCTGTCGGCCAAGCGTGGCTCCAGCCAATTCGCCATTTGGGAGGCCTGTTTTCGCCCTTTACCACTCAATTTGCGGGAAAAATCGTCTCCATGCTCAACCGAGACAGCATCCGCGTGGCGCCACAAAATGAGATCCATGGCGAATGTTCGAACACGGTTATTTCAAGCATAAGTCAGTCGTCAGAAGCCCCTGCGCTAGGCTGTCACGAAGTCGTCACATTTGGTTCGTAAAGTCCTTCGAAACAAAAATTAGGTATTCAGGGCAGCATCACAAATTACAAACTGGAGCACATCAATGAAATTAAAAAGCATCATCACCGGATCCATCGCGGCGGCTGGCTTGGCCTTCGCGAACTTCGCTAGCGCGGTCGACATTACCGGCGCAGGCGCGACTTTCCCCTTCCCGATCTACGCAAAATGGGCGGAAGACTACAAGAAAGTCAGCAATTTCAACATGAACTACCAGTCGATCGGCTCTGGCGCTGGCGTTCGCCAGATCCAAGCCAAGACGGTTGACTTCGGTGCGACCGACGCGCCTTTGAATGGCGAGCAATTGGCAAAGGACGGTTTGATTCAGTTCCCAGCCATTATTGGTGGCGTGGTGATGGTTGTGAATCTTGAAGGTGTCGCGCCCGGCGCAATGCGCTTGTCTGGCCCAGTCATCGCTGATATCTATCTTGGCAAAATCAAGAACTGGAACGATCCTGCAATCGCAGCATTGAACCCAGGTATGAAGCTCCCGGCTGATGCAATCACTGTGGTACGCCGTTCCGACGGTTCCGGCACGACCTTCCTGTTCGTTGACTACCTCGCGAAGGTCAGCCCAGAGTGGAAGACCAAAGTTGGCGTGGGCAATGCTGTGTCATGGCCGGAAGGTGTGGGCGGCAAGGGTAACGAAGGCGTTTCCGCCTACGTGCAGCGTATCAAAGGTTCAATCGGCTATGTCGAGTATGCATACGCAAAAAAGAACAAGATGTCGCACACCGCACTGCGCAATCAAGCGGGTACGTTTGTACAGCCAGATGACACCACCTTCCAAGCTGCTGCCGCTGGCGCAGACTGGGCAAAGACTCCCGGCATGGCTGTGGTGCTGACAGACCAGGCAGGCAAGGACGCTTACCCAATTACCGGTGCTTCATTCATCTTGATGTACAAAAACCAAGCCAACGCCGAAAAAGGTTTGGCAGTCATGAAGTTCTTTGACTGGGCACTCACCAACGGCGACAAGGCAGCGCTTGATCTGGAATACGTCCCAATGCCGCCAGCGGTTGAGACGCAGATCCGCAACCTCTGGAAAGCAGAAGTTAAAGGTCCAAACGGACAGGCTCTCTGGAAGTAATAGTCTTACCCGGTCGTTGACATGGGCTGATGCGAGATGCTCTCGCACAGCCCATGTTGTCTAAATGGCCTATATGACGCTCAATGCTGTACCCGCTAGAATAAGGTTCCGTCATGAGTCTGACCGAGGCTGGCCCGATGGCTGGCAACACAAGCAAAGAGACCTACGTGTCGACTGAAGAACAACAACGCCAAATTGCAGCGCGTCTCGTCAGGCAACGCATTCAAGATGCCGCCTTTCGAAAGACCACTCTCAGTTTTGCGCTGTTTGTACTACTGTTGTTGGGCGCGATCATCACATCGCTCGTCTTGGGTGCATACCCGATCTTTGAGAAGTTCGGATTCGGCTTTCTCACCAGCCGAGAATGGAATCCGGTCACCAATACGTTCGGTGCCGCGAACGCCATCTACGGCACAGTTGTTACATCTTTTATTGCACTGCTTATCGCCTTCCCGGTCAGCTTTGGGATCGCCATCTTTCTCACCGAACTGTGTCCAATCTGGCTAAAGCGACCACTCGGTACCGCTGTCGAACTGTTGGCCGCCATCCCGTCGATCATCTACGGCATGTGGGGACTTTTCGTTTTTGCGCCGCTGTTTGCGCAATACGTACAACCGTTCCTAACCAAATACGCCGGTGATATCCCGATCATCGGCCAGCTGTTTCAGGGCGCGCCGATGGGAATCGGCATGTTATCCGCTGGCATCATTCTTGCCGTCATGGTCATCCCGTTTATTGCTTCGGTGATGCGCGACGTGTTCGAAATCGTTCCTCCGGTCTTGAAAGAGTCCGCGTACGGACTTGGCGCGACAACTTGGGAAGTTGTTCGCAATATTGTTCTGCCGTATACCAAAGCAGGCGTCGTTGGTGGCACGATGTTGGGCCTTGGACGCGCGTTGGGAGAGACCATGGCAGTGACATTTGTCATCGGCAACACCCCCAAAATCGCGGCTTCCTTGTTTGAGCCAGGCGCCTCTATTGCATCCACCATCGCCAACGAGTTTGCCGAAGCGGGCGACGGTGGCCACATCTCAGCATTGATCGCAATTGGACTGGTGCTCTTCATCATCACGTTCGTCGTGCTTGCACTTGCAAAGTTAATGCTGTTGCAGCTTTCAAAAGGCGAGGGGTCACGCACATGAACATGCAATCGCCAACTGTCGCGTCAGCAGCATCATCGACTTCAGCGCTATACCGTAAGCGCGTGTTTACCAATCGTCTCGCCCTCTTTCTTTCACTCGCGGCGATGGCGAGCGGAATGATTTTTCTTCTTTGGATTCTCACCACGTTAGTGATTAAGGGAATCGGCGGACTCAATGTTGCGGTCTTCACACAAATGACGCCGTCGCCTGGCAGCCCTGGTGGCCTGTTAAACGCCATCTTCGGTAGTGTCGTCATGGTTAGTATCGGCACCCTCATCGCCACGCCAATTGGCATTCTTGCTGGAGTCTATCTCGCGGAGTTTGGCAA
>JBIIYQ010000042.1:0-23153 GCA_044346745.1 Usitatibacteraceae bacterium
AACGGACTGTTTTATCGGTGGGGAGGGAGCAGCCTACATCTGCGGTGCCAGCCAGAAATTCTCGGATTTGCTCAATTGTGTCGAGCCGTGCGTCGTTCATGTCGATGACCATTTCTGGGTAATCGACCCAAAATCCTCATTTCAGACGCAGATGCCGTTGGAAACGCAATGCCCCTCTCAGACGCATATGCCGTTGGAAGAGGCTATTGCTCGACCAAATTCGCGCTATCGGCTTTAGTCGGGCCGAGATGTTGTTGTATTGGTCGGATACCGTGGGTTATTACGGCGTTGAGCAGATGGTCATTTCTGCAGAAAAATAACCGGATTCGCCTACCGTCATATCCACTACGCGCGACTTACCCCGGAAGTAGAGTTCGACCTGCCGACAGCTATAATTACGGCGTGGTGAGTGCGCTACCGAAGAATCAGGACGCCGCTGACAACGCACTGCAATCACACACAGATTCTCTTTCGAAAGCCACTATGAACACTACTCGAACTCTTGTCGCCATTGTATTAATCGCCCTCACCTCTGGATGTGAACGCAAAGCGCAGGTAGATCCAAAAGATGCGGCACCCCAAGCAAAAAGCGCAACACCCACCACTCCAGTTGCTCCTGCCCCACTATTTACATTTACCCAATGGGGGCCGACATCTACCCCTTCTGGTGAAGTTTTTAACAAACAGCCTAGTGGGTTATCGGCAATTTGGTTTGGCATCGCGGCCACCTCAGCGCCAACGAATATGGAAGGTTGGTTCGGCGACAAAAAACTTGACGAAGTTTCGGTAACTCAAGCTGGTGGGGCTTTGGTTGTACCTACCGAACTCCTTGTAAAGCCCGGTCGCATTCCAGTGTATCTGGTGCACGGCCCAAGCAAGAAGCGATACGACCTGGGCACTTTCGATGTACTGCCCGGTGAAAAGGATGTACCGACCCTTAAGGTTACGAAATGGGGACCAGACTCCACCGTAAAAGGTCAAGTCTTTAACAAGCAATCGAACGGGCAATCGGCTCTTTGGTGGGAAGCTGACGGCTGGATCAACCCCAAGTCGATGGAAGTTTGGTACGGTAATCAAAGATTGCAAGACATCTCACTTGTCTCCTATAAGGGAGGAAACGCGCTAATTCCTCAAAGCGCTATCGCGAACGTCGGCAAGTTTCCAGTGTACATGGTGCACAAACCCTCGGGAACCAAGTACGAAATTGGTACATTTGAAGTTACTGAAAAGTAGCTCCCCCCTGACGAACAACTTAGCAGACAGCCAGAGGGGCGGGCTTAATGCTTGCCCCTCTCATCTCTTGGGGCTGGGACTTTTTCCGCTTGGCTGTCCGCGGTAAAGACGCGATTCGAATATCGGCAGAAGTTTGTCTGTAATCACTTTTTGCCCCACCGAATTGAGGTGGTAGAGATCGTGAAATGCCGAACAGTCGATTGCAATACTGGCATCGCCGTCGAATAGCCGCGTAAAGTCATGGACTTCGATAAGCCCTTCTTCCTCGAGCGGCTTCAAGACGAAACGAGTCCACTCTTCGATGCCTTTTGGCAAAACTGACTCTCGAAACACTTTTGCCACCGGCATCAACACCACTAGTATCGGGCGCGCGTCTGCGGCGATGGGCAGATCTCTAATCTGCCTGCGGCGCAACTCACGCAACGGACCAAATCTCGCCTCTGCGTTTGGAGTTGCATAATCCGTGTAGTCTGCTCGCGCGCGTTCTTTCGCATATTCATGCACGCATTGCGAAACCAAATTTTGATCTTCAGGATTTGTGACCGAGAACGACGCACAACTTTCTAGAGAGGCCAGCGGGACTCGACAAAGATTGCGCGCCGCCGGGTATGGATAAGTAATGATTTTTTCGTTAAGCCCGTTTTTCTTTGACCACTCGATATCTCGAAAGCGTTGCAGGGGCGAACCGACAAAATCCCGCAAGTCATCACGATACTGGAACAACGCAGAGTAAACGCCGAAGGTACGCAGGTCGCCTGCATCAAACTTGACGGACTCAGCCATCCATGCGCTGTTCCAAGGGCGCGCAACGGGGGCTGCGATCGCAAGCTCATATGACCCGTTGCCCGCGTATTGGTAGTTTGAAACGCTTGTCGCAATCACAACGTTTCGAAGCTTTGGTGATTGTTGCTTGACCCAACGAATCATAAAATCTGTGCTCATCCAATGCATGCCGCCAGAGCCTACATGCACGTGTGTAAAGCCGCGCACCTTAGCGGCGGCGGCGACACGCTCATGATCGAGTCCCGAGCCCACCAGCGAATCACCGATAGTAATGAAATCGACTTGATTGGTGCCCAACGCAGAAACCGCATTCTTAATCATGATCGACTGCCCCGCGTAACTACCGGGCTTCGCAAGAGGCTCCCAAACCCCTTGGCGGAAGGCGAATTCAAGCGTAGCAAGTATTCCGATTACAACGAACAAGATTGCAGCGATACGCTTTGCCATATTCGACGATTTCATAAACTTCAGAACTGGAAATAAATGAAGGGAACAGATTGCGCCGGCGTAAACCAGATTAAGGCAAGGGCAACCACCGCAACAAACGCGCCGAAGACTAATGCGTTTGCGCGTGCGAGCCTTTCCTTCAGCCTCGAAGACGACATCACCCAATGCGCGAGCAGCAGAACCGCAAGAAGAAGGGCTAATGAACCGTGCTTTAGGATAGTTGGGCGCTCATAAAAAATTCTGGAAATGTTGTCGATGATTTGTATGCTCGTCGCAAATGACTGCGCGCGGAAAAATATCCACGCGAAACAGATCAAGTGGAAGACAATAAAGAACCTCGTCAGCCTCGCAAAAACCGAGTTGCTATTCCACCAAGACAATTTCGACAGGGCAAAGCGCTCGATTGCGAGATACGCCCCATGTAACCCGCCCCAAACGACAAAATTCCAGCTTGCGCCATGCCAAAGCCCCCCCAGCAGCATGGTGATCATCAGGTTGGCCGCAGTTCGCGATAAGCCATGGCGATTGCCTCCTAAGGAAATGTACAAATAGTCCCGTAACCACCGAGAGAGCGTCATGTGCCATCGACGCCAGAACTCCTGAAACGAGGTCGATAAATAGGGGTAATCAAAATTTTTAGGAAACTCAAAGCCAAACAGCAGAGCAATGCCTATCGCAATATCTGTGTAACCGGAGAAATCAAAGTAGATCTGAAACGCAAACGCATAGACGGCGAGCAGCGATTCCCACGGGCCTGTAGCAGCTGCGTTACCGAAGACTTGTTCAACGGAACTAGCGAGGTTGTCAGCAAGAACCACCTTCTTTAGGTATCCCGCCGTAATCAACACTAATCCGTACTGGAGATTGCGCCAAACAATCGGGTTGGGTCGGTCCAGCTGGCCAAAGAATTCGGACGCCCGCACAATCGGGCCGGCGAGCAACTGTGGGAAGAAAGTCGAAAACGTCCAGTAGTCCAAGATTGATTTTCGCGGCGACAAATTACCCCGGTACACGTCGATCGTGTAACTCATGTTCTGGAAGGTATAAAAGGATATCCCTACGGGCAGGACAATATCTAGGACGGTCAAAGTGGGCACGAATCCAGCCCAGTCGACCGTGTCATTAATGGATGTAATGACGAAATTCGCATATTTAAAGAATGCCAAGACGACGAGGTTGACTGAAACGGAAACTGCGATCAACTTCGCAGGCTTCAGGACAGTCTGGAGTTTCTGCGCGATGAAAAAATCTAGTGTCGCCGTAAAGAAAATGAGCGATAGGTACTTCCAGCTCCACTGCCCATAAAAATAGCAGCTGGCAAGGATGATAAAAACTTTCCAAGGAGTTTTATAACGAGGAAGCCAAGCGCAAACTGAGAGCACGATCAGCAGAAAAACGACAAAATTCCACGAATTGAAAAGCATATTTTTGTTCTGTTTACTTGAGGAGAGAGAGCGCCGCGAAAGATCGGCGACACGGTTTTGAAGTCCCGATCACCTTTAGATCGCCATCAACTGCGCGTAGAGACGACAACCCCGGCTATGATCAACGCTGCGCCAATAGCATGATTCCATGAGAGCGACTCTGACAAGAAAAGATAGGACATCAGGGGCACAAAAACAAAAGCCAGAGAGTAAACAGCGTATCCTCGATTGAGAGGTATGTATCGCAGTATCCATATCCACAACACGGTCGCCAACCCGTAAACCACCATCGCCGAAAGAAATGGCAGTGTGAGGTAACGCAAAAGACTGCCCTCTGCTTGCGCGAGGGACGTCGTTTGATTAGCAGCAAGTTTAAATAGTATTTGCCCGATTGAGATCATCAACACGCAAATGACAGTGGCGAACAAAGCTTGTACTTGGCTCATATCTAACTTTTTCCCTAAGATCGTTCGTTAACTCGATGGGCAAATTCCGGTCGGACCGGGGCTAATTGCGCTCTGCAGCGTTCAATGTCAGCAAAGCGGGCGAAGCCTCGTCTCTCATACAGCAACGGCCCCTCGTGCGGTCGCTCCATACAACGATCGAGCGAAACTGGTTGCAAAAACTGCTTTCCGCTAAACAGGTAATGCAAGAAAAACAGCGGGAACAGCCCAACCCACGTTTTTATCTGTGACGGGTAATGGAAAACGTAAGCAAGGAAATGTAACCGCTTTCCGAGCGGTATCAGTGACGCAATCACCGTTCCATTTTTTTTCAGAGGCGCGCACAAACGAAAAAGTATGCCGGGCAACCCCTCGCCATGGTATAGCGAAAACTGGCGAATCGACATATGCTCGTCGTACCGTCGGATCGCTGCCAGCCCGATCAAGTGCGCAGCGTCGTGATCTTGGTGCCCCCCCTCCCATGCCAGCAAATAGAGGTAATCGATCTCACCTAGGCGACGCACAAGGGAGACGACCAATTCACACGCCGTCGTCGCACAAGTGTGCAGTTTACCGTCTGGAATGGCCCCCGTTGCCCCCAAAAAAAGGATGCGATCTGCGCGAACCCCAAGTAGTCTCAAGACCTTGACGCTCTCCTCGTTACGGACGACGCAGTTGCTCCCATCAGGGCTACCCGAGGTTAGGTAAGCAATATGCACATCAACGTTCTGCTCTATAAGCTGCGCGATTTCCCAAAAGACGCCGAACTCATCGTCTTGGTGCGCGAACAGAAATAGTGCAGTCTTCCGGCGCTCGCTCATCAAAAAGCGTCGAAATCAAGAAAAGATAGCAGGACACCTTCCTTCGTGGGGACGCCGAGTCCGTCGACCAGCGGTCTGAAGATAAGATTCAACGGTGATGGCCTCATGGCTTGAGGCAACTCAAAATAATAGCCTTTCAAGCCCCCCAGTTGGGACGGCACTAAACCGATATAGGCGCGGATAGGGTAAAAGCCGCGATGCGCCGAAACCGGCAGATCATCAAACCGCGGAATCTCTGCAATCGCACCAAATAGCAGTTTTCGCGCGGACGCGAGACACAGAATGTCGGCACCTTGGCCGAACAGCGACACCGGATTTATCGGGTTGGATAATCTCCATGCTAGGGTTTCCTTAGTCCAAACTCTGCGGAACTCCGCATACTTTTCCACCGCACCCAATTGCGCTTGCAGTCGACCGAAGCCAGCTTTGGCGTCAAGCGGGGCGATCTTTGTGAAATTCAACTTCTTCAAGAATCCGGGTGTACTGTTAGCGTTGGCCACACCAAACACACACTCAATCCCGATGCTCGCACCGAGTTCATAAGTCTTCGCCGCCAGCGAAGTAAACAGGCCCTTGCCTTGATGGTCTGGATGGGTTGCGGTATTCAGCGAGAGCATCGCTTTACATGTCTTCCCATACAGTGCAATGGTCGCGGGAATACAAACATAATGCGCGGCCAATTTCTCTCCGTCCCACGCATCAAATCCGACTACTGAACCCTCGGGATTTTTCCAATAAAGCCAGCTCAAGTATTCCGCCGAAAAATGCGTCGCACTGGGAAAGCATGTGCTGAACAGGCCAATGTATTTCTTCAGCACCTCGCCCGGCTGGTCGGGAACCGGCTTGAAGGTCAAATTCATCGCATCCTCCGACAATTGTTCTTTGAAACAACCGGGCTTCGGTTAACTCAAGGTAGATCGCATTGATAGCTGGCGGGGGCGTTTAGGCACAGAAGATACGTCATAACTCAAGAAAGCAAGTACGAGTTGCAGCCCCATTAACACCGGCAGTGCAGCAAGCATGACTGTGCCTGCTGGCGTTGGAGTTCCTCTGAGCGATGACTCGATCCAATTGGTCGCGCCGTAAATCACCCCGAACACCAGCATGAACAAGCCGATCGGAAGTTCTAACGATGCCACCGAGACACTTCGCAAGTAGTATGAATAAAAGATGCGTTTGAAGAAATTTCTGATGTGCTTTAGTAAGAACTCCCCAAGAATGTTCCTTATTTTCAGGTTGCTTACCTCTTCACCATATTTTGCCGCCATAGCGATGTCTACTACGACCGCCCCTACCGTATTGAGCCTGAACAGCATGTCAGTCTCAAAGAAATAGCGTTTGCTGATTTTGTCCAGCGGAAGCAGCTTTACCAAGCTGGCGTGTATTGCGGTATAACCATTGGTGGGATCAAACAAATCGTAGTAGCCAGTCGAAAGCTTGGCCATAAATGAGAGGACCGCATTGCCGAACAACCTGACCGGCGGCATCTCACGGACTCGCTCCAAATCGAAGAACCGGTTGCCTTTCGTGTAGTCCGCTTCACCACGCAAGATCGGCTCGACGAACGCACCGATGAACTCCGGTGCCATTTGCCCGTCGCCGTCAATTTTGACGATAACACTAGCTCCAGCCTCGACCGCCGCGACATAACCGGTCATCACCGCACCACCTACCCCTTGATTTACTTGGTGGCGAAGCACAACGACTCGTGGATCACTAACTTCGTTTTCAACGAGAGCACCACTGCCTTCCGGACATGCGTCATCCACAACAAAAATCATGGAAACAAGCGACGGAATGCTGGCAATAACACCTTGAATCTGCCGGTTCACCTTATAGCTGGGAATGACAACCGCAATAGCATCGTGATTACCCATGTGTTGCGTTCGATTTGTAACCGCGCTCATGCTATTTCCTAAGCGAACTATTCAGAAAAAGCACCGGCTCTTCGCCGTGCCCCGTTGCCCAAACCTCTGCGATTGTAGCGCCAGCCGGAGACTCAACCTCGACGGAGTGTTCTTTCGGCTCAGGTGTACAGTCGAAAAGCGAAATGTGCACTTTTAACGGCTTGCCAGTGTTATCCAGCCAACGAATCTGCAACCGCCCCTTCGTCGGCGCCGCCGCGCATTTTGCTCTCACCGAATTTCTATATGTACGACCAGCTGCAACCGGCACCGCTTGATGTGCTGGGGTTAACGTACTCACCAAAATCCCGCCATCTCGCCGCTTGGCTTCACCAAACGACCAGCCCGCCTGATCAGCTGAGAAGTTAGGATTGGTCAATAGCTCAATTGAGTATCGAAACTCCGTTCTTAGTTTTCGGACACTTACGGTACCGAACCTTGCAAGCTCAGTCGATGCCTCTTCTAAGTACCGCAACACAACACCAGGCACCTCCCGATATTCGCTATCCAATACAAAAACATCAACCGCTCTGTCACGGAGTACTGCCGCGATTTCGTTCGATGATTTAGCGGCCTGAACTTGATCCATGAACTTACGGTTATACCAATTCGGATGTAACACATCGCCCCCAGTACCGGCCCCGGCCGGCGAAGCAAAAATTGCCATAGGGCGGGTAATCCCATTGATCACCCCTGCCAGCTCCACAGCAGCGCGCGTAGGGTGCATCATCCGCCTTTTCTCGACTTGACTCTGCTGCTGGAAAACCAAACCGAGTGGAAAGTCGTAATAAAACGAGGAATTGGTGATGAATACAAGGTTCAGCGTAAGCAGTAAGAACAGCAGCAACTCGAATACTCGTGCCACTACTCCATTCGCCACCACAATCGTGCCTACCGCTACCGCTATTCCTGCGGTCAACAGTACCGTCGCGGGAAAAATATATCGCAAATACGCCATCGCTTGAAAGCAGACTACGATGGAAAGGATGCCAAGTCCAAGTAACGCAATCGGACGTCTATGGCGGGTTGCGAAGAGTACAACAAGTGCAGGGGCAATGAGAACCAACCAATGAAATCCAGCCCCACCCCGAAAACTCTCCAGATACTTACCGCTATCCACCGTAATCTTCCATAACGTATCCCACGCAAAACCCCTTGGAAACCTACCATCCACAAAGTTTTCAACTGGGTATAGCGGGGACTGAAAAATTTCGTTGTAGAAAGGAAAAAGTGGGTTTCCCGTCAAAACAAACGCGGTTGCATATGGCACACAACCTAAGGTGATAAACAAACCAATCCCGAGCGCAACGCTACGTGCTGAAGTCCCCCTCATCCAAGACTTCGCTCTAAGGAGTAACACCAAAATTAGTATCGGCAATACGGTAAAAGTCACCGCCTTTGCTGCGGCTGCGAATCCAAGAATCATGCCGCCGAGCAGCAAATCCGCTTGCGTCGGTCGATCGTCCACTACCGACCGAAGTACTAACCAACAGCCCGCAACCACATACGCCCCCCATATCGACTCGATGAAAAGGCTGGTGCCTTCCATGAATGTAAGAGGGGCAGCAAGAAAGAAAATCGCCCCCCAAATTGCCGCTATCTTGTTCCCACCACACCAAAGCACAATCCGAACCGTCAGTGCGGCGACTGCAAAGATAAACATGACATTGACCAGCCGCGACGCACTCTCGCCAGCTAGTACATAAGCCAAGGCGTAAAGCCAGTCACCAAGCGCCGGCATGAGCGCCCATACGTACGTACTCGCATCGAATGTCCAAAGTCCCTGATTTGCAATGAACCTCGGGATAAAGAGATGCATGGCCAATGCATCATGCCCAAGTTCTGGCATGAAGGCTGTAACGATGTAGATCAACCCCAGTGCAACGAGAATTGAATGCAAAACTGTCATCCTCAAGCTGCGGTCGGACACATTCTTCGGCGCGCGTAAAAGCGTTACTAGCTCACCTGCCGCCTGGGAGGCATACCTACGACCCACAAGAAAGATTGTTGCGAGCAAAGCGGCGTAAACGCCGCCGTTGTTTACAGGGAAATGTGCGGCGAAACCGATTAGCGTGGCGACGATACCTGCGCCCACCAAAAAATAGAGTGTTCCCGTTTGTCGCGTGCCGTCACAAAGCAGATTGACGACCAACTCACCGAGCACCCGGCTTGCGCCCAACATGGCGAAGACAACGATGAGAGGCCACAAACCGTTTGCCGCAGCACTTAGACAGATGGCCAAAATAACTGCGACGCTAGGAGGATTTAACTTTGTGAATCTCAGCAGCGCAAACGATACAAACGCCGATCCAAAGAAGAAAAACGCAAACTGCAGTCCACCATCGATAGAGAAGCGAACGGTAGACGCCCAATCGAAATGAGATAGGCTATTGACCACCGATCCCATCACTACAATCGCCATCAGCAGCGCAACAATTGACACGAAACGGTTCATACGTTACTCGATAAGTGAATATTTTTCTTCGCTACGCGAAGCCAGTCGCCGTCGGCACGGACATGGTCTACCGCCACCCAAATTAGCGCAAAAAAAGCAACCGATCAAGATCAGAGGATAGATCTGAAAAGCTTTCCAATCCCACCGCCACACGCACCAGACCGTCTGTGATTCCGGCAGCACCACGTTCTGCTGGTGACAGTCGCGCATGGGTCGTTGTAGCGGGATGGGTGATCGTCGATTTAGTGTCACCAAGATTTGCGGTGATTGAAATCAGCTTGCACGCATCAATCACCCGCCATGCAGCATCTTGGCCACCTTCAACTTCAAAGGCGAGTACCGCCCCCTGCTTGGTTGCTTGTGTGAGAGCAAGTTGATGTTGCGGATGGGACGGCAGTCCGGCGTAGTGAACACGTTTGACCGCCGGGCGCGAGCCCAACCACGTCGCCAGTTCGAGCGCACGGTCGGATTGGGCCTCGATGCGTAAACGCAGCGTCTCCAACCCTTTCAAACAAATCCACGCATTGAACGGGGACAACGCCGCACCCGCAGTCCGCACGTAGCCGTAAATGGGCTCAACCAATGCTTTGCTGCCACACACGGCGCCTGCCAGTACCCTGCCCTGACCGTCGAGATATTTGGTTGCCGAATGCACAACCAAATCCGCGCCGAGATCCAAGGGTCGCTGCAACGCTGGTGTGAGCAAACAATTGTCAACGGCAAATACTGCACCCGCTGCGTTGGCAATTTTGGCAACCGCCCGAATATCGGTGATCTCAGCAAGTGGATTTGATGGCGACTCACAAAACATCAGTTTGGTATTTGGCTGAATCGCACTCTGCCACTGCGCCGTGTCGGCACCGTCCACCCAGGTTGTTGTGATACCAAGCCGGGCGGCAATTTGGTCGAATAGCGGAACCACCGTGCCGAACACACTGCGCGACGCCACCATATGGTCGCCTTGTTTGAGCAGACCAAATACGGTTGCCGCAATCGCCGCCATCCCTGTCGCCGCCGCGACACAATCTTCAGCGCCCTCAAGTGAGGCAAGTCGCTGTTGGAACATTGTAACGGTGGGATTCGTGAAACGCGAATACAAAAATCCCGGCTCTTGATTGGCGAACTTTCGCGCCGCCTCAGCCGCACTCTTATAGGTGAAACTCGAAGTCAGGAATAACGCTTCCGAATGTTCCTGAAAGTTTGATTGCAATCCTCCCGCACGAACCGCGCGTGTATCAAACTCAAACCCGTCATCGCCCGGTGTTCCCATTGTGCAGTCTCAATCCGCTGTCGTAAAGCCAAGGTCAAGCTGATTGACTTCGTTCGAGCCTTCATCGCCGCGCGTCTCACCATCGATCCGGCTCGCCTCGATACCGGCGAGATACTCCGCCGAGACACCACCGGTGATGTAGTTACCGTCGAAGCATGACGCATCGAAGTTCTTGATCTGTGGATTGCAACGGCGGACGTCGGCGACCAAATCTGACAGCTCTTGATAGAACACGGCGTCAGCTCCAATCGCCTGCGCGATTGCTGCGGGATTGCGGCCAGTGGCGATCAACTCGCTTCGTGTTGGCATATCGATGCCATAAACATTAGGGAACCTCACGGGCGGCGCTGCAGAGGCAAAGTAGACCTTCAGGGCACCACACTCTCTGGCCATTTGCACGATTTCCTTGGAGGTGGTGCCACGCACGATTGAATCATCCACCAGCAAGACATTTTTGCCTTTGAATTCAACACCCATGGCATTGAGTTTCTGCCGCACTGATTTCTTACGTTGCGCCTGACCGGGCATGATGAAGGTCCGACCGATGTACCGGTTCTTCACAAATCCCTCGCGATACTTCACGCCAAGCACCTGCGCCACTTCAACGGCCGAGGGTCGTGAAGTATCAGGGATCGGAATGACCACATCGATATCGATGTCCGGTGCCTGGCGCTTGATCAATTCACCGAGCGATTTCCCCATCAGCGCGCGGGTTTCATAGACTGAAATTCCGTCAATGACAGAATCTGGACGTGCCAAATAAACGTATTCAAAAATACAGGGATTAAGGCTTGGGTTAACCGCGCACTGTCGGGAAAAGAAATTGCCGGACTGATTAACGAGGATCGCCTCACCCGGCGCGACATCACGCATAACGGTAAATCCGAGAGTGTCGATGGCAACACTTTCGGAAGCCACCATAAACTCAACGCCATTCTCGGTTTCCAACTTGCCAATCACCAACGGGCGAATGCCATGTGGATCACGGAACGCCAGTAATCCGTAGCCTGCAATCATCGCCACGATGGCGTAAGCGCCTTTTGCGCGGCGGTGCACGCCCGCAACTGCCGAAAAAATGGACTCCGGATCTAGGCGCGGTCCCTTCGCAGACAGTGTTAACTCATGTGCGAGCACGTTTAGCAACACCTCGGAGTCGGAGCTGGTGTTCACATGACGCAGATCGTCTTGGAACAATTCACGCTGCAATTCCGGCGTGTTGATCAGATTGCCGTTGTGTCCAAGCACAATACCAAATGGCGAGTTCACATAAAACGGTTGCGACTCAGCCACACTCGATGCGGAGCCAGCCGTCGGATAACGGCAGTGGGCGATACCCATGGTCCCCGTCAGGTTGCGCATGTCGCGGGTACGAAAAACGTCACGCACGAGACCTTTGTCTTTGTGCATATGAAACGTGCGACCGTCAGCCGTTACAATGCCCGCAGCATCCTGTCCACGATGCTGCAACACTGTCAGCCCGTCGTAGAGCAATTGGTTGACGGGGCTCTTAGAGACGATGCCGACTATGCCACACATGTATATTTATCCCTGAATGACTGCGGCGTTGAGTTGGCCGAGCGCGGCGCGCTGAGGCGCGGCAACCGCACGGTATCGCACTTTTGCGGCGATAGATTCTGGTAGCAAGCTACGGGTATACAAGGCGGCTAGTTCCATCCACGGTGTCAAGGCAGCTTCTCTCCACGCAGCCGACTGCGGAATCTTGGTGAGCCCGACTGCCAGCGTGATGGCCAATAACACCAACAATCCCCGCGCCAGTCCAATCAATGCGCCAACGCCTCGGTCGAGCGTACTCATGCCTAATTTTCGCACGACTTCCGAGAGCAAACTCGCGATTAACGAGACCGTTACGACGACACCAAGAAAGATCGTCGCCCAAGCCAACAAGGTCCGACCGGCGGGCTCGCCCACCCACTCGGCAAACGCGGGCGCGAGGTCTGCGGCAAAGGCGTGCGCAATCCCATAGGCAAGAATCCATCCAGCGATATTCATCACTTCGCGAATAGCCCCGCGCACCACGCCGGCACCAACCGACAATAACAACAGCACGAGTACGCCGTAGTCAACTGGGTTCATGGGTCAGGGCAACGGAACGACTTTGCCGTCCACACCAGCCAATTTCACCTTAGCTAAGGCACCGTCGGCTTTCTCTTTGCTCGGGAAGGGCCCTACTCGAACACGGGTCACCGTTCCAGTTTTGACGGGCAACACGTCCGTGAAGACCGGCAGCTTGGCCTCCTGCATGCGCACCACCAGCGCCTTTGCGTTATCAGCGTCTTTGTAAGCCCCAAGCTGGATCACAAACCCGCTGAGCGCTGTGGGCGATACGGGCTTGGCGTTGTTGGGCAACGGAGGCTGGGAGGCCGTCGCGGTCGACGTCGCAGCCCCTAGTTTCGCGGACGCTGACTTGGACGCAGACGGCACCACTGCGTCTGGCTTGGCCTTGTTGGTCTTGTCCGGCTCCGCGGCGGACACTTTGGCAGTCACCACGTCAGCGGGCACAACCCCTGCCGTTTGGCCGCCGTTTCCAACGACGTTGCCGCTGTCTTTGTGTAACTCTTTGGGTGAAGCCGCCTCCACTGCGGGCAAAGACGCAACAGGTGTTGGTAGCGGTGGCAGTCCTTCGTTAGGTGGAATCTGCACCTCAATTTCTTGTCGGGCGGCCTGTTTCTTCCGTGGCTCGGGATCAAAGATCATCGGCAGAATCACAATTGCCAGCAATCCAATTGTCATCGCGCCAATCAAGCGGCGTCGACCAAGGCGCTTCAGTTCCAGTTCTGCGGCAGAAAGCTCAGGCGGATTTGCAGTAGGCATCGGGTGGTCTAGAGAAAACGGCGGGAAACAAAAAGGCTCTCCGGCAGTCAGGGTTTGCGACGTTGACTAATTCACCACTTGCAACAAGTCCGCCACCGTGTAGAAAGATCCAAACCCTAAAATTCTATCATTCTGGGTTGCCCGATCACGGGCGGCACGGTACGCGGCCCCGATGGTGGTGTATCGATCATAGCGACCCGCCAACCCGGCAGCGTTCAGGATCGCGGCTAGTTCTTCGACGGAGGTACCGCGCTCCCCGCCTAATCCTGCGATAAGCCAATGGTCGATCCGATCCTTGATGATATCGACCACTTGGCGGATGTCCTTGTCTCTCAACATGCCGAAGACGGCATAAGTATTTTCATAGAAACCCATCATGCCAAGCGCGTCATGAAGGGCGCGCGCCGCATGGGGATTGTGGGCGACATCCAATACAACGGTCGGCCGCCCTGGCAGCACCTGCATCCTGCCCGGCCAATCAACTTCCAACAAACCGCGTTTTGAATGGCTCTGTGAAACGGGAAGACTGCTGCCAACCGTGTTGATAGCCGCCAACGCCGCGAGCGCAGCCGACGCATTCCGCAACTGATAGCCGCCACGCAAGGCGGGGTATGGGAGCGATGCCCGACGCGTGGTTTCTCCACGGATGGAGCCCTGCCATTGCCACTGTCCGTCCAATTTCGAATATTGGTAATCACGACCAAATCGAATCAAGTCCGCACCAATTGATGCCGCGTAATCGGCCAGACTGTCCGGCATATCCGGGTCGGCGTAGATCGCGGGTTTTCCCGAGCGATAAATGTGGGCTTTTTCCCAGCCAATTTTCTCGCGCGTATCACCGAGGAATTGCTGATGGTCGAGATCAACCGACGTCACAATTGCCACATCCGCATCGACAAGATTTACGGCATCGAGTCGACCGCCCATGCCGACTTCAAGAATTGCCACGTCGAGGTTAGCGCCGGCAAAACACCACAACGCCGAAAGTGTGGCGTACTCGAAATAGGTTAGTGGGATCACTTCGCCATGCAGCCTCGCGGCCTCAACTGCGGCAAATGAGGCGACCAACATTGCATCATCAGCCTCACGTTGCGCAATACGCACGCGCTCGTTGTAACGCAGCAAATGTGGTGATGAATAAAAGCCGGTTCGATAGCCGGCGGAGGCGAGGATCGCTTCGAGCATCGCACAGGTCGAACCTTTCCCGTTGGTACCACCGACAACGATATTGCGCGGGGCGCGGGGTGCTCCCATCCTGCGCCAAACCTCACGCACACGCTCCAGCTCCATGACGATTTCTGCGGAGTGCTGACGGCCGATGTATTCCAGCCAAGCCCCCAGCGTCGTTGGCACACTAGTAACCGTCATTGCCGCCGAACCTAAGGTAGGGGAGCCTTGCTTCACTGGAAAACCCTAGCAGCGGCGGGCACCTTGGGGCAGATTCACGCCAAAATCCTCTTCGATAAAGGACTTTGTGCCGTCGTTCTGGCACGAGTGGGGCACCACGTCGAAACTTGTCAACTATCATGCCACCTCGATGATCTCGCGGCTAGGCGCAGGCTCTCGTTGCAGTAAGGTGACCAACGACGCGAGTTTGTTGCGCATCTCACGGCGATCAACAATCATGTCGATGGCGCCCTTTGCCAACAGGAACTCAGCGCGCTGAAATCCGTCTGGCAGCGTCTCGCGCACTGTTTGCTCAATTACCCGTGGGCCCGCAAAACCAATCAGCGCCCCAGGTTCAGCGACCACGACGTCGCCGAGCATGGCAAAACTCGCCGATACGCCGCCCATCGTTGGATCTGTCAGCACCGAAATGAATGGCAGCCTTGCCTGCGAGAGCTGGTGTAAACAGGCTGTGGTTTTGGCCATTTGCATAAGCGACAGCAACCCTTCCTGCATCCGCGCACCGCCTGTCGCCGTGAAACAAACAAACGGCAGCTTTTCGTCATAACAGGCCTCAACCGCACGCGCAAATCGTTCGCCCACCACCGAGCCCATTGAGCCACCCAGAAAGTTGAACTCAAAACTCGCGGCAATCATGCCAATCCCCAAGACGGTGCCTTGCATCACAACCAGCGCATCGGTTTCGCCTGTTGCAGCTGCTGCGTCGGTCAGCCGATCAACGTACTTTTTGCTGTCTTTGAACTTGAGGCTG
The DNA here is from genome assembly GCA_044346745.1 of Usitatibacteraceae bacterium. GTDB lineage: Bacteria > Pseudomonadota > Gammaproteobacteria > Burkholderiales > Usitatibacteraceae > UKL13-2. The sequence goes on from JBIIYQ010000042.1 coordinate 15,771, forward strand.
TCCACCGGCAGGACTTCCGAGCCCAGTTCCGCGCGGCCTTCTAGATCAAACAGCAGATCCAAACGAGTGCGCGCCGAGATGCGATTGTGATGCCCACACTTCGGACACACATGCATGTTGTTTTCCAGATCCGTGAAGTACAGCGTGGCCTGACACGACGGACACTTGCTCCATAGCCCCTCGGGCACCGCTTTCCTAGTCGGCGCGTTACCCGACTTGATTTTTGGTGGAAGTAGTTTTCGGAACCATGACATCGCGGACCCTCCCCCGTTTACTTTTGCGTGTTTACGTTTTTCTAGCTACTGCAAGTTTACGCGTCCATTGCTGCTCGAAACCCGCTGACCAATTTGCCGACGTTTTCAATCACAGTATCGGGTGTGGAACTCTCGATCTCTTGAATGATACGCGAGCCAATCACCACCGCATCCGCGACCTCGCCGACCAGTCGAGCGGTGGCACCATCACGGATACCGAACCCGACGCCGACGGGAATCTTCACCTGCGCTTTGATCTCTGTGATCTTGCGACCGACCTCTTGTGTGTCGATATTCCCGGCACCGGTCACCCCCTTTAACGAGACGTAATACACATAACCACGCGCCGCCATCGCCACGAGCTTGATACGTTCTGCTGAAGAAGTGGGACTAAGCAAATAAATCGTGGCAATTCCGCGGCTATCCATAGCTGCCAGCAACGCTGCACTCTCTTCCGGTGGATAGTCGACCACCAGCACACCATCAACGCCGGCCACGACGGCAGCGTCCGCAAATACCTCGAGCCCCATACGTTCGATCGGGTTTGCATACCCCATCAGGACGACCGGTGTTGTTTGATTGGTAGTCCGGAATTGTGTGACACATGCCAACACGTCGTTAAGCCCAACACCGTGTTTCAAGGCACGCTCAGAGGCACGCTGAATAACCGGCCCGTCAGCCATCGGGTCTGAAAATGGCACGCCCAATTCGATAACATCGACACCCGCTCTCACCAATTCATGCATCAGTGGAAGTGTTGTGGCCGGATTGGGGTCGCCCACCGTAATGAACGGAATAAGCGCTTTACGATGTTCCGCTGCCAAGCGAGCAAACGCCGCATCAATGCGTGAATCCACACGCGCCATCAACGTGACTCCGCCGCGGCTTGGCACGAAGTACGACAGAAGAACTGCAGGCCGCTGCGCTCAGCCACGGTTGCCATATCTTTATCACCGCGGCCGGACAGATTAACCAGCAACACCTCATCCTTCGACATGGTGGATGCCATCTTCATCGCCTGTGCAACCGCATGGCTGGATTCGAGCGCGGGAATGATGCCCTCGGTACGGCAGAGGCGGTGAAACGCCGCAAGCGCCTCGTCGTCATTGACCGCAACATATTCCGCGCGACCGCTGTCCTTGAGCCACGCATGTTCGGGACCAACACCGGGGTAGTCCAGTCCTGCGGACACCGAGTGTGTATCGATGATTTGCCCGTTTGCATCTTGCAGCAAGTAGGTTCGGTTACCGTGCAATACGCCAGGTGTGCCAGCGGTCAATGATGCCGAGTGTTTGCCCGTCATCAATCCCTCGCCACCCGCTTCACAACCGATGAGACGGACGTTGTTATGGGGAATGTAGTCAAAGAAAATTCCCATCGCATTCGAACCACCACCGACACATGCCAGCACCGCATCGGGCTGGCGGCCGATCATTTCCGGCATTTGTGTCAAACACTCTTTGCCAACCACGGAATTAAAATCGCGCACCATCATTGGATACGGATGCGGCCCCGCTACCGTGCCAATGATGTAGAACGTTGACTCAATATTGGTGACCCAATCGCGCATGGCTTCATTCAACGCGTCCTTCAGCGTGCGCGAACCACTTTCGACCGGCACGACTGTGGCACCAAGCAGCTTCATGCGATAGACGTTTTGCGCTTGTCTGCGGACGTCATCAATGCCCATGTAAACCACACATTCGAGCCCATAACGTGCGGCGACAGTGGCACTCGCAACACCGTGCTGACCAGCTCCCGTCTCCGCGATCACCCGCGGTTTCCCCATGCGACGAGCCAACAGCGCCTGGCCAATGGTGTTATTGATCTTGTGTGCGCCGGTATGGTTCAGGTCTTCGCGCTTCAGATAGATCTGTGCGCCGCCGAGTTCGTCCGACAACCGTTTCGCGTGATAAACCGGGCTGGGGCGGCCGACGTAGTGTTTGAGCTCACGATGAAATTCGGCAATAAATGCGGGATCCGCCTGCGCCTTGGCGTATTCCAGATTCAGCTCAAGCAACGCCGCTTGTAGAGTCTCGGCGACAAACGTGCCACCGTATGGGCCGAAGTGGCCAGTTGCATCTGGGAAACTGTATGCCTCAAACCGCTTATTCACGAGAGTCTTCCTTTTTTGCCGTATTGATGAAGTTTTGGATGAGGGCATGGCTCTTGATTCCCCTCTGGGATTCCACGCCACTTGAAACGTCGACCGCCCACGGCCGAACGGTACGGATAGCTTCACCAACATTATCTGCCGTTAGCCCACCGGAAAGCACGATGGAATTGGCCAGTATGGATGGAATCAACTGCCAGTCGAATAATTCGCCGCTGCCCCCATAAAGTTTGGCACCGGCTTCGGTGGTGGTGTGGTTAGATTTTGCCTCCGCGTCGAGCAACAATCTGTCTGCACCACGAAATTGGTCGCCAAATTTTAACAAATCGGTTGCCGCCGATACCCGGGCGGCTTTCCAGTAGGGGTGCCCGAATTGGCTGCAAAACTCTGCTGACTCGTCACCGTGGAACTGCAAAACTGTAGGGTTTACTTCGAGCAATACATCTCGAACCTGCTTGACGGTCGGGTTGACAAACAACGCCACCGACATCGCCCCAGGCGGTAGCGCGCGAACAATCCTCTGGGAAGTTTGAACGTCCACTGCTCGCGGCGAGGGCGGGTAGAACACCAGTCCAATCGCATCGGCACCTGCATCGACGGTGAACAGAGCCGTCTCAACGTCGCGAATGCCGCAAATTTTGATTCGCGTACCGCTGCCTCCGGTGCTTACTTTCATCACCCCCCCGCTGCGACAGTGCGTTCTGCAAACTTGGGCAGGTTCCAAGACGCGTCATATTCAACGTTCGTCAGATACAGGCCCTCTGCGGCAAAGGTAGGCGCGCACAGGGCACGGTCTTTCGCGGCCAACAACCGCGCAATCCACGCTGGCTCCTGTTTTCCAGCGCCGACATAGACCAAGCTCCCGACAATGTTGCGCACCATGTGGTGCAAAAATGCACTGGCGCGAAAATCGAAAACCAGAATCGCCCCTTGACGTCGCACAGATGCAGAGTACATCACCTTGATGGGAGTCTTCGACTGGCACTCGGCGGACCGAAAGGCAGAAAAGTCATGTTCTCCAAGAAGATGTACAGCGGCAGCTTGCATCGACACAACGTCAAGCGGAGCATGGTACCAACCGACGCTAGCATGGTCGATTCCAGGCGCAACCACGTCGTTCAGGAGCAGGTATTGGTACGCCCGCGCTCTGGCCGAAAAGCGGGCGTGAAACCGGTCTTCATCACGCTGGATTGGCAGTTCCGCAAATTTTGTCGCCCAGAGAACTCGAATATCGCCCGGCAGGTGGGCGTTTAGTCCACGCACCCAAGATTGCTCGGTACGATCAATGTCGGTATCCAAGTGGACAACCTGCGCCCTAGCATGTACGCCGGTGTCGGTACGCCCCGCACAGACGACGCGGCTAGACATACCAAGAAAAACGCCCATCGCTTTTTCGACGTAGTCTTGCACGCCACAGCCCGACGGCTGCGACTGCCATCCGCAATATGCGTTACCGCGATACTCGAGACCCAACGCTACACGCATTGCTTACGCCCAAAAAACGAAGGGCGCGGAAAACCGCGCCCTGAAAAACCATCGAAGAAGACTAGAGTCCTGCGAGTATTGTTTTCGCTTCGTCCTGTTGCGCCGCCGTACCTTCGCGTGAGACTTCCAACAGAATTTCCTTTGCCCCGTCGGTATCACCAATCTCTACATACGCCTTGGCAAGTTCAAGCTTGGTTGCAACGCCACCAGCATCAACTCCATCAGCCGGTGCTACAGCTGACTCGGGGATTTCGAGATCGAACGACAGGTCAGACAGGTCGAGGCCCGGTGCGGGCGGAGCCGCGTTGGTAACTGGTTCCTCCAAGGACAGATCGATGCTTGGAGGACCGCCTGGAGTCTCTAAAGATAATGAGGATAAGTCAAAGTCAAAACCGCTTGAGGATGGGACCACCACCGGTTTCGGCCCATCGGCAGGGGCCGCCTCAGCAGGCGAATCAAGCGCTAGGTCAAAATCTAGGCCCCCCGGTTCACTTGGTGTGTCGATTTCGGAGGTCGGAAGATCAGGTGTTGCCGCACCGAGATCCAGATCAAAGTCCAGTCCAGCGTCAGATGTTGATGCTGGTTGATCGGATGCCGGCGAAGTGATATCGACCGTGTTTGCGGGCGTTTGTGTGGTGGCGGAATCGTCAAATCCGAGATCGAAATCAAGATCGGGCTTCTGATCTGCGCCACCTGTGCCGTCGACGGTTGCGCCGCTGGCAGCAATCGCCCCGTTCGCTTCAAAACTCGCCGCGCCGCTGTAAAGACTATTTTGCGGATCGATCGATGCCCCCATCGATGCCGCCCTAGCCCACATCGGATCACTCTCACCAATCGCCGCTTTCAATTCTCGTGCAACCGCTTCAAATGCGGAGCCGCGCTTGCGAGCGTGATAAATCTCGAGCAACTTCATCGAAATTTCATGGCGACCCTTGTCGCGCATCATCGCTTCTTTAAGAATCTCTTCAGCCTCGTCATCACGACCGTAGGCGATATAGACCTCGGCTTCCGCGATCGGATCGACTTCGTCGGTGTCAATTGCACCTGAGCCAGCTTTATCGAAGTCGGTCAGGAAGGAACTGTTCCCCGTATCAACGAGTCCGCCAGCCTTTTTTTTTGCGCCGACTTGTGCATTCAGTTTCAAGTCAGAAGGCATCATCGACGATGCCTGCATCATGGAACTGCTCGGCACGGCACCCGCCTTGCGCCGACGCACAAAAAGGAATCCGCCGATCGCCAATAGGCCCGCACCGCCAGCACCAGCAATGATGAGCAGGTTATCCTTGACGATATCTAGCAACTCCGGCTCGGGCGGAGGTGAAGGCGACGCTTTTGTTGCCACTTTCGGCGGCGCTGGCTTCGGCGCGTCCGCCTTCGGTACATCGGCTGGCTTTGCCGCAACCGGCGCAGCAGCGGGATTGGCCGCAGGCGGGGTCACCGGTGCCGCCGGTGCTTGCGCGACTTGGGGAGGTTTCGTGTCTGCCGCCGGCATTGCGGGGGCGGCCTTCAGCTGGACCAACTTTTGCGCATCGGCCTTTTGCTTCTCTAGTTCGGCAATACGTGCCCTTGCCTCCGCAAGCGTCTTTTCTTTGGCGATAGCGTCGTCTTTAGCAGCGGTTTTCGCCGCTTCAGCTCCACCTTTTGCACCAGAGGCACCCGCTTGCGCTGAGGTTTCGGCTTTCGCGATCTTTAGCTGGTCAGTTGCTGCGGCAGGCGGAGGCGCGACAGGTTTTGCCGAAGCGACTTGGCCCGTGGCGACGTTCGACGCAGCGGGCTTTGCTGCGACCGTCGCCACTGTCCCGGCGATCTGTTCTCGGTACGACTTCCAATCTGCAACCTGAACGCGAACCTCTTTCTGTGCTTCACCCTTGGTAATTTTGCCGACGTCAGCGGTGGATGGGATGCGGAGAATCTGCCCAGTCTTCAATAAATTCATGTTGCCATTACCGAAGGCCTGCCTATTCTCGCGAAACAAAGCAACCAGCATCTGATCGAGGGAAACACCCTCAGCCTTCATTTCTGTGGCGATTTTGGAAAGGGTGTCACCTCGCTTCACAGGGCCATAGGTGCCACCTTTAGGATCCAACTCAGCTGCGGCAGAGGGTAGCGCCGCTCCGCTAGGTGCTGGAGATACTGTTGCTACGCGAGGTTCGGTACGCTCTGCTTGCACCGGTGCCACTGGAATTTGAATTCTCGACTCGTTGAATCCCGGAGGGTCCAGCAGGATGGGGTACTCTCGGACAAGACGTCCAGATGGCCAAGTCAATTCTACTAACACATCCAAAAATGGCTCGTTAATGGCACTACCCGACGTGATCTTTAGTATAGGCTTGCCGTCATTCTTGCGCTCAACGCTAAATCGCAGCTGGCGCAACAACGGCGAGTACTCGATGCGTGCATCCGTGTAGGCTTCTGGACTCGCCACACGAGCGGTGAGTACCTCGAACTCTCCTGGCTGAAGCGATACCAGATCAATTTCGGCGGAAAGGGGCTGTCCCAGCGACGAAATCACGGAAAGCTTCCCTAAACCGGCAGCATACGCAGAACTGGCTAAAGTGAGAAATACTCCCCCTAGTGCCGCAGCGATTGTCTTTTTCGGTGGACGGCCCATGCGGTCAACCCCAACCCTTCGAATTTTGTGACGAACTACAATAACATCAACAGGTTATAGTTTCAACTTTATTCTGTTTCTCACGAGTCCGCCAGCAAAGCGCGTGTAACCGTCTGAGACTTCGACACGCGCCTAACCATCAGTCGACAAGGCGTCGCAACCAAGCCCACGCTAACTCATTATTTTGCAACGATTATTCTGAGCATCCGGCGCAGCGGCTCCGCCGCACCCCACAGCAACTGGTCGCCCACTGTAAATGCAGACAGGTAGCTCGGACCCATCGCAAGTTTTCGCAGGCGACCGACCGGGATGTGCATTTGCCCGCTAACGGCAGCTGGGGTAAGTTCCCGCATGGACGCTTCTCTTGTGTTCGGCACAACCCGCACCCACGGATTCGCTTCCGCAAGCATGCCCTCAATCTCTGCGAGTGGCACATCACGCTTTAACTTGATTGTCAGCGCCTGTGAGTGACAGCGCATCGCCCCGACACGCACACACAAGCTATCTATTGGTGTTGCCTCAGTACCAAAGCCGGGACCGCGGCCTAGGATTTTGTTGGTCTCAGCCATGCCCTTCCACTCTTCGAGTGACATGCCGGGGTGATCCATGGTCGCCATGTCTTTGTCGATCCAAGGGATCAGGTTCCCGGCAAGAGGTACACCGAAGTGTTGGGTCTCATCACTGGAAAGTGCTTGTTGTTTTGCCAACACCCGTCGGTCTATTTCAAGGATGACGGACTGCGGATCATCGAGCAGTGCCTTGACTTCCGCGTTAATCGTGCCGAACTGCGTCAACAGTTCGCGCATATGCGTCGCACCACCACCAGACGCGGCCTGGTAGGTCATACACGTCATCCATTCGACGAGGTCGCGCTGAAAAAGCCCGGACAGGCCAATCAACATGCAGGATACGGTGCAGTT
>JBIIYQ010000135.1:0-7435 GCA_044346745.1 Usitatibacteraceae bacterium
CGCGACTTCCAAGGCTGCAATCGATCAAGTGGGCTGCTATAGTTTTCGGCATCTCGTCAGTTAACTAAGTGCACCAATGACCGCAGCAACGAGCGACTCCAATGCCGCAGGCCAGGATGACCTAACCACGCTGTTGCGCGCATGGCGCGAGGGCAGCGGTAGCGCCTTCGGCAGTTTGCTCGACCAGGTCTACGACGAGTTAAAAGTGATCGCCGCCAAGAGGCTAAACCAGTCTGGAGGCGCGGTCACTATGTCTGCGACTGAGTTGTTGCACGAGGCGCTGGTAGGCATCTTACCCAATAAACCCGAGTTCAAAAATCGCGCGCATTTTTTTGCGACGATGTCCTTGGCGATTCGCTCAATTCTTGTGGATCACGCCAGAGCACGCGCTGCCAACAAACGTGGTGGCGATATGATGCGAGTGACGCTCACCGGGATTGATGTCGCCGAGACCACTGATCTTGAAAACTTAATCGTTATTGATGAAGCGTTGAAAGCGCTTGAAGCGGTTGATCCGCGCTGTGCGCAGGTCATCCATCTGACTTATTTCGGCGGATTGTCACAGAGCGAAATTGCAGACCAATTGAACATCTCCATTCCTACCGTCATGCGTGATGCGCGTTTCGCGCGCAACTGGCTCGCAAAGGCGCTCGCCGATGACGCCTGATCGGTACGGGCGTGTTCGCGAGCTGCACGACGCGGTGATCGAGCTATCGGTCGATGAGCGGACCGCGTTTTTTCAACGTGAATCGGTCGAAGGCGAGCTCGTCGCTGAAGTCATGGCCTTGATTGTGGCTGGTGAGCAGAAATCACTGGCCACCATTTCCCGACCATTACACGTGGCACTCGAAAGTGCCAATCAGCCCGCCATCGCGGTGGGCGACGTGCTCGATGTATGGCGCATTGAGCGCGAGATCGGTCAAGGCGGCATGGGCAGCGTGTATTTAGCCGAGCGGTGCGATGGGCACTTTCAACAAACCGCCGCAGTTAAATTTTTGCGCGGCATGCCTAGCGCCGAGATGCTCGCCTACTTCACTCGCGAGCGGCAGTTACTGGCAACTCTCAATCACGCCAATATCGCCAGACTCTACGACGGCGGTGCCACAAAGCAGGGGCGACCCTATCTGGTGATGGAGTATGTTGACGGCCAGCACATTGATGCCTACTGTGAGCAGCAGCGTTTGTCGGTGCAATCCGTCCTCACCTTGTTTTTGCAGGTCTGCGATGCGGTCGCATTTGCGCATCGCCAACTGATCGTGCATTGCGATCTGAAGCCATCCAATATATTGATCGACAAGCGTGGACGGCCAACGTTGCTCGATTTTGGTATTGCTCACCTCGCCGAGAACGTTCAGGGCTCGGCTGCGGCCGAAACGACTTTCAGCGCATCGCCCGGCTTCACACCACGCTACGCGAGCCCGGAGCAACGCACCGGGGGTCATGTCTCGACGGTGAGTGATGTATACAGCCTCGGCATTCTCTTGGGGGAATTACTCGCTCTGTCGCCCGATGGCGCAACCTCCTCGCTGCGTAAGCGCGAGCGCGAGTCCATTGTCGCACGTGCCACCGTAGAAGACTCGGCTGATCGGTACGCCAGCGTGGACGCATTTGCCGCCGACATCCAGAGATACCTGAATAATGAACCCGTCGTGGCGCGCCCCGCGACATCCATGTACGTCGCGCAAAAGTTTTTGACACGCCGCTGGCCGTTGGTGCTGTTGGGACTGGGTTTTGTGGCCACGACCCTTGTATTCACGGTGGTGGTTTTGCTCGAATCGCAGCGGGCCTCGAAGGCTGAGGCCAGCGCACTTCTGGAGCGTGATGCGACCAAAATCGCGCAGCAACAAGCCGTGTTGGAGCGCGATCGGGCGGCTGCCGAACGTGATCGTGCCACGGGAGCGGAAAACCGCGCCGAGACGCAACGCCGTCTGGCGCAAGAATCCGAAGTGCGCGCATTGCGCGAGCGTGACCGTGCGAGGGCGGCTGAGCGCCTTGCCGTTCTAGAACAGCAGCGTGCAACAAGCGCCGAATCGGCGGCGCGCCAGACCAGTGATTTTCTAATTTCCGTGTTTGATAGCAGCACTCCGAATGCTGAATCCGGCGACATCCCCGCATCGAAATTGATCGCTGCGGCCGAAGCACGTTTGGAAAAACAAATGCAGGGTCAGCCCGCCACCCAGGCACAGCTCTACAGTACGTTGGGCGTTGTCCAGTCAAACATGGGGCGACCCAAAGATGCGCGCGCGAATTTGGAGCGTGCGCTGGGGTTAGAGCGAAAGTTGAATCGTCCCTTAGTGCTGGCGGAGATTTTGGCGCGTCTTCACCGCGTGGCTTCGGGCACCGATAGTGCAGCCAGCACGGAAGCTTATGCCAAAGAGGCGCTGGCGTTGCGCGAGCAATACGCGCCGCGCGACTCCCAGGAGCTCGCCGAATCACTCGCGGCAATGGGTAGAACGGTGTCGATGTTGGGCCGTCGCGAAGAGGCCACGCAGTTGTTCACGCGGGCGTTGGCGATATTGGAAGACAAGTACCCCGAGAGCGCTAAGTTGAGTGAGACCTATGCACTCTACGGGTCGCATCTGAACCGCAATGGAGAATTTGCAAAAGGGCTCGATCTTTACCACCGTGCCAACAAGCTTAACGCGGCGATCTACGGCGAGTTGCACCCCAGTTACCTAGAGGTTTACGAGTGGTATGCCTACACCCTTACTTCCCTCAGGCGATTTGACGAGGCCGAGGCTGCGCTCAAGCGTGCGCTCAGACTCAGGAAACAATTGCATGGCGAACGAAACGCTTTGGTGGCGGGGGTGATGCGTGGCTTGGCTACGCTGCTCATAGAGGTGGATAGGCCCAGTGAAGCAATCCCGCTTCTCGAAGAGGCTTTACCGGTTGTGGCGCAAAGCCAAGGCACCACGACGATGGCCTACGCGGTGCTGTTGGCGAATCTCGCGAACGCAAACAGCAATATCGGCAACTATGCCGTCGCAGAAAAGCTCAACGCCGAGGCGATTGCCATTGCAGACAAGGTCAGCAACAAGCGCCCCCCGCCCCAATTGCTTCGCAATCACGGGCGATTCCAAATGCAGCTTGGTAAATTGGAAGATGCTGGCCGCAGTTTGCTGGTCGCCTATGAGGCGCGCCGCGCGCTTTTCGGCGAGAAGAACAACGCGACCATTGATTCGCACCTCTCGCTTGCCGAGTGGCACATTCTTTCCAATCAATTGGATGAGGCGAGTGCCAGACTTGATCGTGTTGCTACACTGGTGCCCGGTGCCTCGCCGCTCGACCAGATCGCCTATGATCGTCACCGCGCCATGATTGCCGCGGGTAGGGGAGATTTCGATGCTGCCCTTGTTGGCCTGGAAAAAGTTGAGCAGGCACGCTTCAAGCTGCGCAGCGACAAAAGCGCCTTGGCTTGGCTCGGGGTGATGGACCGCGCTGAAGTCCTGGCAAAGCGCGGCACGCCAGCCGACCAGCAGAAAAGTGCGGCGCTTGCGACACAAATCTTAGCCGTGATCCGCCCAACCTTCGACCCAAACTCACCCGTGATTGCGCGCCTTATCCAGTTGCAACAGCCGCGGCAGTTGCAACAGCAGCGCTGATGGACGCATCCGAATCGCCCCCAAAATGCGCACGCAGCAAGTAGGAGTTCGAGCCCCGCCCAAATTTTGACGCGGCGGCGGTGGTTCCTTGCCGCCCCCAAGGGAGGGAACTTCTAAAAACCGCAAAATTGCCGTCATTCCAGCGAACGCTGGAATCCAGTCCACCGTAAGATCAATGAGTTACGAAGGTGTGGGTCCCAGCGCAGTTACCAAACTAAGCTGGGACGACGGAGTTATTAGAAGTACCCCGGGATCAAAAGTGCACGACCAATAAGGCTTTTCGGGCAATTTGGCGCCAAACGCCCCGCCAGCATTGGAGATTGTGCCTGCACCTCATCACCGATGATCAGATTTCTCTGCCGATTACGATTTAGAGGTATGAGCCAACAATTCAGGTGGCGATACGGAGATCTCGATCATGGCAACGACCAATTGGGTTTTGTTGATATGGCTCGCTCGCGCGGGCTGTTGTGAATGCCATGACAAACAAAGTTTACGTTGCATTTGACACCAGCGGTACCGTGAACGTCATCGAGGGGGCGTCCAAGATGTTTAACCCGCCCCTTCGGTTCCCATCAGTTGTGCCCAAGACTTTTCTATTCTGACGGTAATTATTAGAATCACACCCCAACGCGTGACGAGAGTGCATAAGATGAAATATGACAATACGTTGAATTTTGGTATCGCTAACGATTCTGGCAGCAGCGCAAACAATCTTTTGGTTTGGAGACGGCTGAGTCGCATACCGTCTTGGTTCCTCGCCTGCCTGATCGCGCTTCTCTCGTTCAACTATCCGTCTGCCAACGCGCAGACGGTCACGGCCACCGTTGCCACGGCAACGAATCCCCGCGCCATTGCGGTCAATCCGGTGACCAACACGATCTATGTGGCGAATCTCGGCAGTAACAACGTGACAGTGATTGACGGAGTGACCAATGCGACCACTACCGTCGCGGTAGGGGCGAATCCTTACGCCATTACGGTGAATCCCGTAACCAACAAGGTGTATGTGGCGAATTTCAACGGCGGCAGCGTTACGGTGATCGACGGGGCGAACAATACAACGAGCTCGGTTACGGTGGGAACGAAACCATACGCCTTGGCCGTGAACTCTGTCACCAACAAGATTTATGTGGCGAACTCGGACAGCGACAGCGTGACGGTGATCGACGGGGCGACCAACAGCACCAGCACCGTTACCGTGGGGACCAGACCTATCGCCATCGCTGCCAATCCGGCGACCAATAAGATTTATGTGACGAACATCAACAGCAACAACGTTACTGTGATCGACGGGGCAAATAATACGACTTCCACCGTTGCAGTCGGTACGTTTCCCTACGGAGTCGTGGTTAATCCCGTGACCAACAAGGTCTACGTACCGAATTACTTCAGCAATAACGTCACCGTAATCAATGGGGCTGATAACACCACCGCCACCGTCTCGGCGGGGACAAATCCCTACGCCATCACGGTGAACCCCGCGACCAACAAGGTCTATGTGGTGAATCGAGGTAGCGACAACGTCACGGTGATCGACGGCGCAACCAATACGACCAATACCGTAGCGGTCGGATCGGCGCCCAGTGCCATTGCCGTGAACGTCGTGACCAACAATATCTATGTAGTGAATTTTAACAGCAGTAACGTCACTGTGATTGACGGTGCCACCAATACGACCGCTACCGCTGCAGTCGGGACACAGCCTTACGTCGTTGCCGTGAACCCCATTACCAACAAGGCCTATGTGCCGAATTTCAGCAACAACAACGTGACGGTGATAGACGGGGCGACCAATACCCGCACTACCGTCGCGGCGGGGTCGATTCCCCGCGCCATCGCAGTGAACCCAGTGACCAACAAGGTCTATGTGGCCAATGAAAGCAGCAACAACGTGACGGTGATCGACGGGGCGACCAACACCACCACCACCGTGGCGACGGGGAACGGTCCCTACGCTATTGCCGTAAACCCGGTGACCAACAAGGTCTATGTGGCGAATGGCTACGGCGGAAGCGTGACTGTGATCGACGGCGCGACGAATACCACCGCCACCGTCTCTGCGGGGGGATTTCCCTTCGCCATCGCCTTGAACCCGGTGACCAACAAGGTCTATGTGCCGAATTTCAGCGACAACAACGTGACGGTGATAGACGGGGCGACCAACACGAGGACCACCGTGGCGGCGGGGACGCAGCCCTTCGGTATCGCCATGAACCCAGTGACCAACAAGATCTATGTGGCGAATTACGGCAGCGGCAACGTTACTGTGATCGACGGCGCGACCAATACCACCACCACCGTCGCGGCGGGGTCGGGACCCACCGCTCTCGCCGTGAATCCCGTGACCAACAAGGTCTATGTGGCAAATCAGAGCAGCAACAACGTCACCGTGATCGATGGGGCAACCAACACCACCAGCACGGTCGCGGCCGGGACGAAGCCGCTGGCTATCTCCGTGAACCCCGTGACCAACAAGGTCTATGTGGCGAATCTCAACAGCAACAACGTTACCGTGATCGACGGGGCGACCAATACCACCACCACCGTGGCGGCGGAGTCCCGTCCCGGCGGCATTGGCGTGAACCCGGTGACCAATAAGGTCTATGTGGCCAATGGAAGCAGCAACAACGTGACGGTGATCGACGGGGCGACCAACAAAACGACCACCGTCTTGGCGGGGACAAGTCCCGAAGCCCTCGCCGTGAACCCGGTGACCAATAAGGTCTATGTCGCGAATTACAACAGCGGCAACGTCTCCGTGATCAACCCCAGCGCAGACTCGGCCGTGCCGTTGAGTACGGTTGTCAGTAGTAGTTCATTTATCAGCGGCGCTGCGAATACCACTCGGCGTGCAACGCCTACCTTCACCTTCACCACCACCAGCAGTTATGCACCGACAGCTCCCGCCATTCGCACGGTTTACTATCAAGTCAATAGTCAAACCGGAAGCTGGACGCAGGCGAGTGGTTCCGGGCCGTTCACGGCGACGCTAGCAACCCTGCCAAGGGGTAACCACGTGCTCTACGCCTATGCGGTAGATAGCCTTGAAGGTGGCGCCACAGCGGGTAGTTCCGCGGATGGCTCAGGCAGCAGCCCGATTGTGGGCTCAGTGGTGGCATTACCCTTTACCGTCATCGATCCAATCGCGCCGGGCGCCCCGACCATGGGCACAGCGACTGTCGGCGATGCACAAGCCAGTGTGTCCTTCAGCGCCCCAAGCAGCGACGGCGGCCGCGACATTACCGGTTATACCGTTACCTCCAACCCAGGTAACGTTACGGCAACCGGTGCCGGTTCGCCCATCGTCGTCACGGGATTGACCAACGGCCAAGCCTACACCTTCACCGTGACGGCGACCAATAGCGTGGGCACGAGCGTCGCCTCCGCTGCATCAAACAGTGTTACCCCGCAAGTGCCGTGTACACCCGGCAATTACTCGGCGACAGGGTTTGGTCCGTGTACGCCCGCGTCGGCTGGCAGCTTTGTCGCTGGTTCAGCGGCGACCTCACAAACGGCATGTGCGGCGGGAAGTTTCACCGCCACTACCGGCCAATCGTCGTGTACGCCCGCACCTGCGGGTAGTTTTGCAAGTGGCACCGGCAACACAGGGGCAACACCTTGTGCCGCAGGCTCATTCAGCGCCGATGCCGGTTCAGCATCTTGTACCCCAGCACCCGCAGGCAGCTTCGCTAGTGGTACGAGTAACACAGCGGCAACACCTTGTGCCGCAGGTTCGTTCAGTGCCGATGCCGGTTCAGCATCTTGTACCCCAGCACCCGCAGGCAGCTTCGCTAGTGGCACGAGTAACACAGCGGCAACACCTTGTGCTG
>JBIIYQ010000136.1:0-7411 GCA_044346745.1 Usitatibacteraceae bacterium
AACCCCCGACTGATCTCTTCTCGAACCGATAGGTTCATCGTCTTGTAACAACCCGACTTGCTTTCCATCGCAACACTCCTTTGTAGACTTCACAATATTGTGTTGCACTAATTATTTGAAACCGCCTTCCCTCCGATCAAACTCTAGCAGCCACGGCCATCTCCAGACAAAACTGCTTGGAAATGCGCGACTGGCTTAGAGTTTGAAACTACGGCTGGCGCTGTTCGATTTCGGCGAGCTTTGCTTCAAGCTTCGCGATAGTCGCGTCACTTTTGTCGGACCGAGCGGCGAGTGTCTTGAGGATGGCGTTCAGCGGGTCATTTTCATTGGTAGTGACCGCGTAAGCCGAGAAGGCTTGCCCGGCCGGGCCCTGCTCGAGCCCTTCCACCAACCGGGCGGGGATGCCAACCACGGTTGCGCCAGGTGGCACCTCTCTCACCACGACTGAATTCGAACCAATCCGCGCGCCGGCACCGACAGTGAAGGGCCCAAGAATTTTTGCGCCTGCGCCGACCGTCACACCCGCAGCAAGGGTCGGGTGCCGTTTGCCTTGATTCCACGCCACGCCACCGAGGGTGACGCCGTGATAGAGCGTGCAATCATCACCAATTTCAGCGGTTTCACCAATCACAATACCCATGCCGTGATCAATAAACACGCGGCGGCCAATCGTCGCCCCCGGATGAATCTCCACGCCGGTGACGAAACGCATCACTTGCGAGCAAAGCCGCGCGAACCACTTCAGCCCGACGCGCCACAGCGGACCCGCCAGCCAACGGTGCACCCAGATCGCGTGCATACCGGGATAACAGGTAAGCACCTCCCACCAATTCCTAGCGGCAGGATCACGGGCGTAAATGGAGGCGATATCTTCTTTCAGGCGGGCAAACATTTGGATAACTTGTTTTCGGGGAAATCAGGTTGACGGGATTTTGCGTGTGTTCGGCTTCTGAAACGAAGAGATCAATCCGCGCAAGATCGCAACCTCCTCCGGTTCAAGAGTTGCCCGCGTGGCCAATCGGCGCATACGTGTCATGAATCGTTTCGGAGAGTTGGGGTCAAGAAAGCCGGATTCAATGGCGGCAAGTTCCAAATGTTTTATCAGTGCCTCGATTTCGCCGGCTGTCGCAGATTCACGTACAACGTCCGGCGCGACCGCGAAACTACCACTGGCCATCATCATCTCGTACGCGGCGACTTGGACGGTCTGCGCAAGATTTAGTGAGGAATAGACCGGATTGGCGGGCACACTCGCAAGCAGCTGGCAGCGGTCCACGTCGTCGTTGGACAAACACATTGCTTCGTTGCCAAACACCAACGCCACCGGCGCATCGGCTTGCGTGGCGAGCTGCGACATGACGAGCCCCGCCGCTTCACGCAGACCGACGTGGGAATGTGTCAATTCGCGCTTTCTCGCAGTAAATCCGACCGCATAAACCACGTCCGCGAGCGCCTCTTGAAGCGTCTCTACCACCCTGGCGGACTGCAGGACGTCTGTCGCGCCGGATGCCAAGGCAATCGCTTGGGCGTCATGCTGCGGCGCGGGCAATCTCGGATTAACAATCACCATGTCCGAGAGGCCCATGGTTTTCATTGCCCTCGCGGCGCTACCGACGTTTCCGGGATGCGAAGTCTCGACCAGCACCACACGAATACGATTGAGGGCGGCGGAGCCGGAGGCAGTAGTTGTTGTGGTCATAGTAAAATGTCGATTCTTCCAGCTCTTTAGTGCCCACATCCTGTGTGGTCACACACAATTCGCCATGCATCCAGTACTCAATATCGCGATCAAAGCCGCGCGCCGCGCCGGGTCCGTCATCAATCGTGCCTCGTTCGATCTCGACAAACTCACCATCGAGCAAAAAGCACAAAACGACTATGTTTCGGAGGTCGATCGCGCCGCCGAACAAGCGGTTATCCAAGTGCTGAAGGAGGCGTATCCGCAGCATAACATCCTGGCCGAAGAGTCTGGGCTGGAGGATCACAACTCTGAGTACACGTGGATCATCGACCCGCTCGATGGCACCACCAATTTCCTGCATGGCTTTCCCCAGTATTGTGTGTCGATCGCACTAAGCGTTAAGGGCGTCATACAACACGGCGTGATTTTCGACCCGGTGCGCAATGATCTTTTCACCACCTCCAAGGGTGCAGGTGCGTTTCTGAACGATCGACGCATACGCGTCTCGAAGACCGTCAATATCAAGGATGCTTTGTTGGGAACCGGCTTTCCGTATAAAGAATTCAGCAATTTTGACCGTTACATTGCCGCCTTTAAGGAGATGACCCAAAAGTCCTCAGGCGTCCGCCGCCCAGGTGCCGCGGCATTGGACTTGGCGTACGTCGCATGCGGACGGTTTGATGGTTTCTGGGAAATGGGCTTGAGCCCCTGGGATGTCGCCGCCGGTGGCCTCTTGGTTCAAGAAGCCGGTGGCCTGATTTCGGACTTCAAAGGCGAAAGCGACTGGCTGAACTCCGGCACGCTGGTATGTGGCACACCAAAAGTGTTCGCACCAATGCTGTCCATCGTGCAGTCACACTTCAAGGCCTAGACCTTTATCTGAACAGGAGCCGAGTCAAATGCATCAAATCGTTGTTGTTGGTGGTGGTGCGGGCGGACTCGAACTCGCCACCCGGCTCGGTGATTCCTTAGGCAAAAAGCAGGCCGCGAGTGTCGTGCTGATCGACCGCAGCCGCACCCACTTGTGGAAGCCGTTACTGCACGAAGTTGCCGCCGGCAGCATGGATATGCATTCGCACCAACTCGACTATCTTGCGCAGGCTCGCTGGCATCACTTTACGTTTTCACTCGGCGGCCTGAAGGGGCTGGATCGCAAGGCCAAAGAAGTCATCGTTGACGCGGTATTGGACGATGCTGGCGAAGAAATTCTGCCGGAGCGACGCTTGGCCTACGATACCTTGGTCATCGCCATTGGCTCTCAGTCGAATGACTTCGGCACCCCCGGTGTGGCTGACCACGCCTTTACACTCGACAACGCATGGGACGCACATCTGTTTCATCGTCGACTGGTCAACACTTGCTTCAAGGCAAATTTTGCCAATGACGGCCGCGTACTGCAGATTGTTATTGTCGGTGCCGGTGCGACCGGTGTGGAACTCTCCGCAGAATTGCACAACACCATTCGCGTCTTGGCTGCGTATGGCCTGAATCAATTTGACCCGGAAAAACAAATCAACTTGACGATTGTGGAAGCTGGTCCGCGAATCCTCGCTGGTTTACCTGAATATCTCGCCAAGGCGACGCTCGACATTCTGCAAACGCTAAAAGTGGAAGTCATGACCGGAGATCCGGTCGTTGCGGTGCGCGGTGACGGACTCGACCTCAAGTCGGGCAAATCCCTAGCAGCGGACTTTGTCGTCTGGGCTGCAGGCGTGCGTGCCTCGGCCGTGTTGACACGATTGGATGAGCTCGAAACAAATCGAATCAACCAGTTGGTGGTACTACCGACACTGCAAACGACACGGGACGTGGATATCTTTTCGTTAGGCGACTGCGCCGCCTGTCCATGGCAGGAAGGCCGCAACGTACCGCCGCGAGCGCAATCCGCTCATCAGCAAGCCAGCCATATGGTGAAAACAATTAAACGACGACTCGCAGACAAGGCACCTCTGCCATTTCACTACCGCGATTTTGGCTCCCTAGTCTCGCTTGGCACGTCTGAATCGGTCGGCACACTGATGGGATTTGTCTCACGCGGCAGCCTGCGGGTGGAAGGCTTCGTGGCGAAGTTGTTCTACATTTCGTTATACAAACTACATCTCTGGGCGCTACACGGGTTTTGGAGAATGGCACTTGATACGGCAGCCCGCATCATTCGCAGCCAGACCGAACCCAAGGTCAAGTTGCACTGACCCCTACAGGGTGATTTCCAACCCTTCGCGGGTCAGGAAAATCTCTTGCAATCCATGCGCGGTACCAACGCGCTGCATCGCCTCTGCAAACACCCGTTCGAGCTCGTCATCGTTGCGTGTCGGTTCGTGGTGGGTACAGGCCAGCCGCTTGGCACCAGCCGCACGTGCCATGGCAATGCTTGAATCATAACTGCCATGCCCCCAACCCACTTTGGTCGAGTACTCTTGTGCTGTGTAGGAGCAATCGGCGATCAACAGATCCACAGGGCCAATGGCGGCGGCAATTTCGACGGTGCGCGTATCCACCATTTGTTGATATGCCGCAAACCCCTCGTCATCCGGCAGATAGATGTTGTGATGCGGCTCGTGATCACCTGTGAAGAAAACAGACTTACCATTGCACTCCACGCGGTAGCCAAAATTGACCACTGGATGGTTTAGCAACACCGGAGTGACCGTGGCATCTTCGACCGTCGCCGCAACACCAGGTTGCACATTTTCGTAGGTAATCCTAGCCTTGAGTTCCGCCTCCCGCACCGGGAAGAAGCAGTACTGCATCTGCACATCCATCACGCGATCAATACCTGTTCCCGCCACGATATCGGGTGCGCCGCGAATCCGCACCGAACAACCCGGAATAAAAATCGGTAAAAAAAACGGCAAACCCTGAATGTGGTCCCAGTGTGTATGCGTGATAAACAAGTTGGCACTGACGGGCAACGCATTAACCAACGACTGTGCAAGCTGGTAAATGCCGGTTCCTGCATCGAGCACAATTAGCGCTCCCCCATCCGTTCGTATTTCGATGCAAGTGGTGTTACCGCCGTATCGGCGCGTGCTCTCCCCCGGCACCGGGATGGATCCACGCACCCCCCAAAACCGCACCTTCATTTTGCAGACTCCGCAAATGCCCTAGCAGATGAGAGGATGCCACCCAGCGGCCCGAGTGCAGCGTCGATAGCCGCAAAATCCACGCCCCAGCGCCTAGCGACAGGCTGCTCGTCATCGCAAAACGAATTACGAGCATTACCCACCTTCGCACGTCGCGCCAATTGATTTGCCATCGCCACGCAAGCCGTAAGGTCGTTGACATCGGGCGTTGAGTGGTGGGCGCGAATACAGCCAATCAGATCGGCGGAGAATTTCCAATGTTGCGCCAACATAGCACCGACGTCGGCATGGTCTGCGCCGATTACCTCACGTTCGACAACGTGTAGCGACCGCTTCTCAGCATCGGCTGTTGCAAGTACCTCGCGATACTCTTCGGGAAGGTGTGTCGCCAACACAACTTTGCCGAAGTCATGCAATAGCCCGCCTACATAAGCATCATCGCCGTCGACCCCTCTGGACTCGGGGCGGGTGGAAAGATAGCGGGCTAGCGACGCCACGGCGATAGAGTGGATCAAGTATTCACCAACATCTAGCCCGGCAATATTCTTTGACGGCAATACACCAATCATGGCAAACGTGAGCGCTAGATTCTTGACGGTATTGAGCCCGAGATACAGAACGGCCTGGTTCACCGATGCCACTTTGTTTGCAAGCCCATAACTTGCGGAGTTAACGATACGCAATAACTTAACCGTCATGACCGGGTCATGCTCGATGACACCGACCAGCTGACGCGGTGAACAGTTGATATCGTGACAAAGTGCCAACACTTGCTGCACCGCTTTTGGAAACGCCGGCATTTTCTCGACCGCCGCCGCGAGACGTTGTTGGGTCGCTTCCTGCTTGGGGGTTGTGGTCATGGTTTGCGCGGAGAAATCAGACCCTAATGTTACGCTCAACTACAAAAAAGCCAACTACTTGTATCGTTGTCAAAGCGGTAAGCAACACGGGAAAATGACTGCTTTCCCGCTGATTGCAGTGGACTTGTTAGACTTGTGGCTGTTTTATCAAGTGATGCGCAGCGACCTGCTAACGGAAAACCCCGATGACGATACTTTCAGACCAACTTCACCTACATCGCGATCAGCTGGATGCGTATTGGATGCCATTTACCTCCAATCGCCACTTCAAGGCCGCGCCGCGCATGTTGGCAAGTGCGGACGGCATGTACTACAAGACCGACGACGGAAAGACACTGCTCGATGGCTTTGCTGGACTATGGTGTTGCCACGCCGGTCACAATCGCCGACCCATCGTTGAGGCAATTCAACAACAGGCGGCGACGCTGGATTTTTGCTCGCCCTTCCAGTTCGCCCATCCACTGGCGTTTGAGTTGGCCAACCGCATTATCGATATTGCGCCAGACAACATGCGCAATGTCTTTTTCT
This sequence comes from Usitatibacteraceae bacterium, assembly GCA_044346745.1. Classification (GTDB taxonomy): domain Bacteria; phylum Pseudomonadota; class Gammaproteobacteria; order Burkholderiales; family Usitatibacteraceae; genus UKL13-2. The sequence continues at coordinate 6,153 of JBIIYQ010000136.1, forward strand.
GCAACTCAGGCTCGGAGGCGGTGGATACTGCGCTGAAGATCGCAATCGCCTACCACCGTGTTCGCGGCGAAGGATCAAGAACGCGTTTGATTGGACGCGAGCGCGGTTACCATGGGGTCGGCTTCGGCGGCATCTCGGTCGGCGGCATGGTGGCGAACCGCAAGATGTTTGGCAACATGCTGGCTGGTGTCGATCATTTGCAGACGACGCACAACCTGGAGAAGAACGCCTACTCGGCTGGGTTGCCGGAGTACGGTGCACATCTTGCCGACGAGCTCGAACGTTTGGTCGCGCTACACGATGCCTCGACTATCGCCGCAGTGATTGTCGAACCAATGGCCGGTTCAACCGGCGTGTTATTTCCACCCAAGGGATACTTGCAACGACTGCGCGAGATCACCAAGAAATACGGCATCTTGCTGATATTTGACGAGGTCATCACAGGTTACGGCCGCTTGGGCGGCGCGTTTGCATCGGACGTGTTTGGCGTGAAGCCGGACATGATCACATTTGCCAAAGGTGTTACATCGGGGACCGTGCCGATGGGCGGTGTCATTTGCACACCTGAAATTCACGACGCGTTTATGACCGGGCCACACGGGGCGGTGGAATTGTTCCACGGCTATACGTACTCGGCCCATCCGCTTGCGTGCGCGGCGGGTATCGCGACACTGCAACTTTATAAAGACGAAGCATTGTTTGAGCGCGCGGCGGCGATGGCGCCCAAGCTGGCGGCTGCCGTGCATTCGCTACAGGGCGTAAAACACGTCATCGACCTGCGCGCGTTTGGTCTGGTGGGTGCCGTGGAGCTCGAACCTCGCGCCGGCGCACCCGGCGCACGCGCGTTTGAAGCATTCCTGAAGGCCTATGACAAAGGCGTCGTGTTGCGAAGTGCCGCCGACAACATCGTGATTGCGCCAGCGTTTATTATCGAAGACGCACAGATCGATCAAATCGTCAGCGTGTTGCGCGAAGTCATTACCTCGATGGATTAAGTTTCTCGCAACCGGCGAATCCAACGATCCCATCTGTTTCACGAGTGACGCTGTAATTCGACTAAGTGACTAAATCAACGCACCAACTAGCCGCAACCAGCGGACTCGAACAGCACACGCCGATGATGCAGCAGTACTGTTGCCGCCGACCGAATATTGACCCACTTTTAGGGGTTATGCCGCTTCAATATTGACCTAGGTGTTCTACTTGCCTGCCTAATTTTTAGGCGGGAGATAAAGGTTGATCACCATGGAAATGTTAGG
>JBIIYQ010000137.1:0-7354 GCA_044346745.1 Usitatibacteraceae bacterium
TTCAGCAGGAAAGTGGTGTGTGTCGCTTGCACTAGAAAGCGACACCGCACTTTATGGCTTCGGCGAAAAATTCGGGCCGCTCAATAAACGCGGCCAACTTGTACGCGGGCGCACCGAAGATGCGCTTGGTGTGAATACGGAACTGTCGTACAAGAACATTCCGTTCTTCTGGACTGCGGACGGCTGGGGAATGCTCATTCACTCTACCGGGACCGTTCGTCACGGCGCAGGTTACCCGCAGTGGTCACATCGTAGCTATATCGCAGAGGTTGACGACGATTCCCTCGACCTGTTTCTGTTCACCGGTACACCGGCGGAAATGGTTTCGCACTACGCCGACCTCACCGGCCACCCGGCAATCGCGCCACTGTGGAGTTATGGCATGTGGTTGTCGCGGGCGTACTACCGCACACCGCAAGAGGCGATTGATGCCGCCGCCGAGGTGCGCCGCCGCCAGGTGCCGTGTGATGTGATCACGCTCGATGGCCGCGCCGCATGGGAAGTGAAAACACGTTTCTGTTTTGAGTGGGACCCGAGCCGCTTCACTGGTGACTACAGCGCAAAAAAGACGCTCGCTAAGCTAAAAAGTTACGACCTGAAAGTCTGCGCGTGGGAGTACCCCTACGTCTCTATCCACAACCCACTATTCAAAGAGCTTGAGTCCAAAGGCTGGTTGCTGAAAAATGCCGACGGCAAAGCCGCGGTGTTTGATTGGGTGAAAGACCCGACCGATGACCCATTTGGCTCGGTTCTCACGCCACTGCCGCCATCGGGCATTCTCGATTTCACTCATCCCGAAGCGAGCCGCTACTGGGGCGACCGGCACAATGCACTGTTTGATGACGGTGTTGACGTGATGAAGACCGATTTCGGTGAACAAGTCGAGCCGGAGATGGTCGCCTCCAACGGCGACACCGGACGACAGCTGCATAACGTTTATCCGTTGCTCTACAACCGCTCAGTGTATGAGGCCACCCAACGTTACAACGATGCCAACGGGCGCGGTGCGGCGATGGTGTGGGGGCGGGATGGTTTCATCAGCTCACAACGGTATCCCATGCAGTGGGGAGGCGACCCGCAAACCGATTGGGAGGCGATGGCAGCGAGTATTCGTGCGGGCTTGGGTTATGGCATGAGTGGTGTGCCGTTTTACGCGACCGATGTCGGCGGCTTTTACGGGGCGCAGCAGCCGGATGCTGAGCTCTATTTGCGTTGGACTGCTAACGCCATCTTCTCATCACATTTCCGTTATCACGGCATCGGTGAACGTGAGCCGTGGGCGTTCGGTGATGCCACGTTAGAGATCGCCAAGAAGTTGCTAGCCTTCCGCTATCGCCTAATCCCCTACATCGCAGGTGCTGCCGCACAAGCAGCAGCGACGGGAATGCCGCTGATGCGTGCAATGCCACTCGCCTTTCCCAACGATCGACTGGCACGCTCTTTCGAGTTGCAGTACATGTTCGGTGATGCGTTGTTGTTCGCGCCGATCATCGCCGCCGGCGGCAGTACACAAGTCTATTTCCCGGCAGGTGAGAACTGGGTGGATGTTGAAACCGGCGAGTGGATTGCAGGCGGCAGTGTCAAACATGTTACGCGCCCCCTGGATGGTTATGCACTGTTCGGCCGTGAGGGGCATGTGTTGTGTTTGGGCCGCGCTGTTCAACATACCGGCGAAATCGATCTTGCCAAACCGGTGGAAGCCGCATGGGTATTCGGCAAGATCACTTCAGCACCTTGTGTCATGAACGACGTAGTGACTCTTTCACAAGATGGCAAACTCGTCGGCATCTCGGACGACTGTATTCGGGTGTTTGCAAAGTGAGTTCGACATGACGACGCCTCGCGCCATCACGCTAATCTCCGGGGAATGTCAGATAGATGTGCAGCCTCATATCGGCGCTGCAATATCGCGTTTGACTTGGAGGGGTATAGAGGTTTTGCGCAAGACCCCGGATTCCGCGATCGCCGCGTCAACGGTGAGGCAGATGTGCTGTTATCCGTTGGTGCCGTATTCCAACCGCATCGGTAACGGTGTATTGGCGGTGCGCGACAAAACCTACCGATTACGCCCAAACTTTCCCAACGAGCCTCACGCCATTCATGGCGTAGGCTGGCAGCGGGCGTGGCAAGTCAAGAGTGAAGACAAACAACGTGTGGTGCTCACGTACAAACACACACCCGATGCCAACTGGCCGTTTGCCTTCGAGGCCGAACAAACAATTGCCATTACCAACAACGCCGTCACGTTAGCGATCCGCACCACCAATCTGGATACACAGCCGATGCCGGTCGGTCTTGGTTTCCACCCATTTTTCCCGATCGACAAAACCACCACGCTGCAATCCGATTGGTCGGGCGTCTGGGAGATGGGCGAAGACAAACTCCCCACCAAACTTGTCCCCACACCAACCGACGCAGACTTTGCCAAGGCGCGTGGTGTATTCGACTGGAAGGTGGACAATTGTTTTGTTGGCTGGTCGCGCCGGGCGGTACTACGTTACGCAACACATCAAACAACCGTGACCGCAAGTAGTGCGTGTAACAACATCGTTTGTTTTGCGCCCGATGACGGACGCAACTTCTTGGCACTTGAACCGGTGTCGAACATCAACAACGCCTTTGCACTCGCCGCAAAAGGGGTGGCGAACACCGGCACACGCTTGATTGGCCGCGGTGATAGTTTTGACATCAGCATGGCGATCACGATTGATCCCGCATGAGGGCCCCATTAAAGGCTGAGTTGGTGTTTGACGGCCGCGCGCTGCTTGGTGAGTGTCCGTTATGGCATCCAATCGAACAGGTCTTGTATTGGGTGGACATCAGCGGCAAAACTATCAACCGCTTCGATCCTCGCAACACGACAAATCAAGCTTGGCCAACCCCGACAGAACCGGGCTGCATCGCACTTCGGGAAGCCGGAGGGCTTGTCGCGGCGTGTCGTGACGGATTTTATTCGTTTGATGCGGGTGTGGGCATCGGCCAGAGGATTGCCGATGCGCCATATGACACGACCAACATGCGCTTCAACGATGGCAAGTGTGACGCCCAGGGGCGCTTTTGGGCGGGTGCCATGTACGAGCCACGCACTGAGGCAATCGCGGCGATGTTTGTGCTGGAGCGCGGTCGTGTTCGCGAAGCGTGGGGGCCATCAGCCGGCTTGGGGGTAAAAGTCAGCAACGGCCTTGTTTTTGATTCCGCACGCGGGTTGGTGTACCAATCCGACACGCCCAACCACATCGCCTATCGTTTTCCGTTTGACGCTGCAAATGGCAACGTTGGCGAACGCGAGACTTTTTTCACCCGTGACGCCGACAAAACCAAACCCGACTATGCCGGCCGCCCTGATGGTGCTGCGATTGATCTCGACGGCAACTACTGGAGCGCACAGTACGAAGGCGGACGTGTCGAGTGTTACTCGCCGGACGGCACGCTGCGCCAAACGATTTTGGTCCCTGCAAAGCGCACCACCATGGTGGCGTTTGGTGGCACCGACTTCAAGACCATGTACATCACCACCGCGCGTGAAGGCGCCTCACCGGAAGAGCTGGCAAAGTTCCCCCACTCCGGTGGTCTCTTTGCTGTACAACTCGGCCTCGGCGATACTGGTGGCAAGGCAGAACCGTTTTACATCGACTAAGATAGACGAGATGACACCACGAGTTAACACGGCAAATTTCCCCAGTCTGCGCGACCGCGTGGTGTTTATCTCCGGCGGCGGTTCCGGCATCGGTGCCGCACTGGTCGAGCACTTTGTTGCACAACACGCCAAGGTGGCGTTTAGCGATATCGATAAAGCGGCAAGTGAAGCGTTAGTGGCAAAGCTCGCGGGCGCGACACACAAACCTACTTTCGTTATCAGTGATGTGCGCGACGTCAATGCCTATCAGGGCGCCCTGAAAAGCATCGCGACGACACTCGGCCCAATCACGGTGCTCATCAACAACGCTGGAAACGATCAGCGGCACTCACTTGAGGAACTGACACCAGACTATTGGGACAACTGTCTTGCGGTGAATCTCAAACACCACGTGTTTGCGATTCAAGCGGTCGCCCCGGGCATGGCTGCGGCGGGCGGTGGCTCCATCATTAATCTGGGCTCGGTGTCTTGGATGCGCGGACGGGCGAATCTGATCGGCTACACCACATCAAAAGCGGCCATATCCGGGCTCTCGCGCACCCTCGCCCGCGAACTTGGCGACAAAAACATTCGCGTGAATGCACTGGTGCCAGGCGCGATTGTGACCGACCGCCAGCAGGCGTTGTGGCGTGACCCGGACGCAGACCGCCAGTTCCTAGACTTCCAATGTCTGAAGTACCGACTCGACGCCGGTCACGTCGCCCGGACCGCCCTGTTCCTCGCATCGGACGACGCCGATGGCATTACGGGGCAGAACATCATTGTTGATGCAGGTTTGGCACAGGTGTCGGTGGCGGGCTGAACCAACGCCCTCGGTCGTTTGTGGGCTGCCGACTCAGTTGGACTTGGAAAGATCGCTGAAGTACTCGTAGTCCGCCGTATTGACGAACGAACGGCGGTACTCGACAGGCGCGTTGTCAAAACTCAGCGCCACCCGCCGAATCTCCAGCACCGGTGCACTTTTTTCCACGCCAAGCACTGACGCAGTTTCGGTATTGGCCAAGGTGGCACGCAAGCGCTCGGCGGTTCGCACCACCGTGACACCAAACTCAGTCTGATAGAGGTGATAAATCGTATTTGGGCGATTCTGAAACTGCGCCTGTGAGAGTTTTGGGAACAGTGCTTTCGCCACCGTTATTGTGTCAAAGATGATCGGCTTACCGGCAAGCGCCAGCAGATTTTGAATCCGGAACACGGGGGCGCCGACCGCGATCCCAAGTTGTGTTGCTTCATCGGCGTCCGCCTTTGTTTTGCGAAAACTCAACAGGCGCACTTCAGGCTGTTGCTTCTCGCCGTCGCGCCGGACGATGTGAAAAAAGTGAAACATCAGGCGTTCACGGTTGTGTGCTGACACAAAGGTGCCGCGACCTTGCTGACGGATGAGGATATTTTCCGCCACCAGCTCATCGACCGCCTTACGCACGGTCCCAACGGCAACGTGGAAGCGTTCTGCCAACGCCCACTCAGCGGGAATTACCTTGCCGGGCTGCCAATCCCCGCCACTCACCGCCTCGGTCATCAGACGCTTGACCTCCTTGTACAGCGGGATATCAAGCACCGCACCGCGCGCCAATTGTGGGTGCGGGCTAGATTTTCCGCTTCCAGCGGTTCTTCCGCTCTTGCTGGCCTCGCGTTCAGCAGCTTTACGGCTTGCAGGTTTGTTGGAAGGATTGGGGGCAGGCATATTTGTATCATAGCCGAATCCGTAAAAGTCACCAACTCATATAGATGACCTAATTGACTTGCGCGCGACCTCGGCTTAGACTGACGTTCTTTGTTTTTATGCCTCAACAGGAGCCTGAAATGATCCATTTTGTATTACACGAAGCCAAAGATACCGTTGCCGTTGCCGTTGTTGAGGGCATCAAGGCCGGCACTGAACTGACCGCCTGGATCATGGATGACGACAAACAGATTTCCATCCGGGCCCTGCAAGATATTCCAATTGGTCACAAGATCGCGTTGAAGGACATGGCGGTCGGTGAAACCATTTATAAGTACGGCACTGATATTGGCAAAGTTGTTGCGCCGATCAAAGCTGGTGAACATGCCCACGTACATAACATTAAAACCAAGCGCTGGTAGCCATGTGGTCACTGGCCTACTGCGCAGCGCTCATGCGTCGTTGCAAATCCTCACAAGGCAGTGCGCCTTGCTGTGGTTTGCGCCTCGCCTGAACGCCGCTCGCGACGGCCTTTGACCGACACGCAAGAAAAGATTTACTGAGCGGCGACGTTACCCGCTTCAACATAAACACTTTTTTAAGGAACCTCCATGTCAGTCATTTCAAATGCCACCACCTTCTGGGGATATCGCCGCAAAAACGGTCGCGTCGGTGTACGTAATCACGTCATCATTCTGCCGGTGGATGACTTATCCAACGCCGCCGCTGAGGCCGTCGCGCACAACATCAAAGGCACACTCGCGATCCCGCATCCGTACGGCCGTTTGCAATTTGGTGCTGACTTGGCCCTGCACTTCCGCACCCTGATTGGCACGGGTTGCAACCCGAATGTCGCCGCGGTGATTGTCATCGGCATTGAGGACGGCTGGACCAAACGCGTTGTGGATGGCATAGCGGCCTCCGGAAAGCCGGTTGTCGGCTTCGGCATCGAAGGCCACGGTGATCATGAAACCATCATGCGTGCTTCAAAAGCCGCACGCGAATTTTTGCAGGATGCCTCTGAAATTCATCGCGAAGAGTGCAAGATCAGTGAATTGTGGGTCTCAACAAAATGCGGCGAATCCGACACCACATCTGGTTGCGGCGCCAACCCCACCGTGGGCAATGCGTTCGACAAACTTTATGAAGTCGGCTCAACCTTGGTGTTTGGTGAGACCAGCGAAATTACCGGTGGCGAAAAAGTCGTCGCGGCGCGTTGCCGTACGCCCAAAGTTGCTGAAGACTTTATGGCCATGTTCAATCGTTATCAGGACATGATCAACCGCCACAAGACCGATGACCTGTCTGAATCACAACCAACCAAGGGCAATATTGCCGGCGGTCTCACCACCATCGAAGAAAAAGCGATGGGCAACATTCAGAAAATTGGCAAGAAGTGTTTGGTTGATGGCGTACTCGACAAAGCCGAAGTGCCCACCGGCCCCGGTTTGTGGTTTATGGATTCTTCGTCTGCTGCTGCCGAGATGGTGACACTTTGTGCCGCATCCGGCTTCGCGGTGCATTTCTTCCCGACTGGTCAGGGCAACGTCATTGGCAACCCGATCCTGCCCGTCATTAAAATTTGTGCAAACCCGCGCACGGTTCGCACCATGAGTGAACACATCGACGTCGATTCAACCGGCCTGTTGCAGCGTGACATGGTGCTCGACCAAGTGGGCGACAAGTTGCTCGAAATGATGTTGCGCACCGCTAATGGGCGTCTTACCGCGGCGGAGGCACTTGGGCACAGAGAATTCGTGTTGACACGGCTCTACGAAAGCGCTTGATCCACCTGCACTGCTGCCTAACTCGCGCAACCAACGCTTTGGGTAATCCAGTGTCGAACTGCGGCAAGCGGGATTATCTTGCGACTTCTTCGGCATGTCGTCCCGGCGGAGGCCGGGATCCAAGTTTGGCAGCGTAGGCGACAGAGATAAATTAATGAAATGGACGCCCCCTACCTGCAACGGCATCGAAGTGCCAAAGTGGAAGTGTCATCAACCACCAAAAGCAGAAGGAGGCGTCATGAAAGAGATTAAGGTAATTGGACTGGA
>JBIIYQ010000043.1:0-22477 GCA_044346745.1 Usitatibacteraceae bacterium
ACTGGGCAAGCTTCGCTTCCCGCGCTTCTGCAATAAACAAATAGCCGTTCCGCTCTTTCATCGCCTTCCTCTACCAGCGTCAAATATCAATGCTGCTAGAGAGTGGGGAGGTTTCTAGAAGTTCCCTTTTGTTTCGTCTCTTGTTGTAGTCTTCTTCAATGGTGTCCCTCCAGAAAGTAAGGAACGAGGAGGCGGTCGAAAATCCTCGCCAAACCTCTGGCGGTACATTTGACTATTCAAATGTACCGCTCGATTGTTCGACCTTCAGCGTGCGCCGAGCGGAATGATCTCTGTCGCCACTGCTTCGTTTCGATGATGCATAAATTTGCCGACGTTAGGCCAGAGAAGTTTGCCTCGTGCATTTGCGCAACGTGGTGTCAGGCCTAACGGGTTAGGCCGCACAAGCGGGCGTTCGAAGATAGCCAACGGAGCCACTGTTGTGCAGCATAATGCAAGAAGCGAGGATCACGATGCCATGGCAATCTGCCGCGAGCCAAGCAAACGCGTTGTAGACAAACCGTAGTTATGGCGGAATGCTACGTCCACCGACTAGGTGCACCGGGATAGGCCGATGCTGCGGTTGACCCCGTATGGCTCGTCGAATGGCCGGCATTGGTATCTGTTTGACGCTGCCCGTCGACGCTTCTTTGCTGGCCCTGTATAAATCACCAATTAGTACATGCGAAATAACTGTATCGTTTCAAAATCTGTAGTCGTTGCTGCGCGCAAGCGTCTGCTGACGATGCATTTTGAAAGTGGAGTTGGTCACATCGGCGGAAATCTGTCGGCGCTCGATGCGCTGCTTGTGGTGTGGCATGAATTTATTGCGGGTCAGAGCCGTTTCATACTTTCGAAGGGCCATGGCGCAGGCGCACTCTACGTTGCCTTGTGGAGTGTGGGGAGGCTGACTGACCTCGACCTAAAAACGTTCCATCAAGACAATACGCTCCTCGCCGGCCATCCGCCTGCGACCGGTGTTACCGATATTCCGTTTGCGACGGGTAGTCTCGGCCACGGCCTGTCGTTGGCGGCAGGCACCGCGTTGGCAATGCAACTACGCGGTCAGCCCGACCGCGTGTTTTGCATGACATCAGACGGCGAGTGGCAGGAAGGATCCACTTGGGAAGCATTGATTTTCGCCTGTCACCACAAACTCACCAACTTGACGGTACTCGTCGACCACAATGGACTACAGGGTTTTGGCACGACTGCGGCCGTTGCCTCGATGTCACCACTGCACGAGAAGCTACTCGGTTTTGATGTCCAAGTGACCTGCGTCAACGGCCACGACTTGTCAGGTATCCGTGACGCGCTGTGTGTGTCTCCACCTAAGTTGCACATCATCGTCTTGGAGACCATCAAAGGGAACGGTGTCCGCTTTATGGAGAATAAGCTTGAGTGGCACTATTTACCACTCAGCCTCGAACAATTCCACGCTGCTATGGAAGACATTGAGCGGATATGAGAAAACAGCTTTGCGACGCCCTACTGCTGCGCGCGCTCAACCCTAACACCGTGTGTTTAACGGGCGACCTTGGGTTTATGGCGCTTGAACCGCTGCAAAACGCGATGGGGCCACGATTCATCAACGCGGGCCTGGCAGAACAAAACATGGTTTCGGTCGCCGCTGGCCTTGCGCGGCAACAATTTGAAGTGTGGCTTTATAGCATTGCGCCATTTTGCTACGCGCGCCCGTTCGAACAAATTCGCAATGACGTCGCCTTTCATCACTTGCCGGTAAAGTTCATCGGCAATGGTGGCGGCTATGCCTACGGCGTGATGGGTCCGACGCACCACGCAATCGAAGACTACGGTGTACTGCTTTGTTTGCCCAACATGCGGGTCTTCGTGCCTGCCTTCGACGAGGATGTGGGTGAAAGCATCGCGCGCGCCGCGACACTTGAGGCACCGTCCTACACTAGGCTTGGGCGAGGCGAACCACCATCCGGGTATGCTGTGCCGCGCTACGCGCCGTGGCGTCAACTTGCGCACGGTTCGGGTGGCGTGTTGATTGTTGTTGGTCCGTTAGTTGGCAGCTACCTAGCCGCAATCTTGCAGTTAGCAGACCAGCAGCGGCCAAATCTTTGGGTGATTAGCGAATTGCCGCTTAGTGCAAATCCGGTGCCGCCCGCACTAATTACGCAGATCGTCGAGGCGAACCGGATTTACGTCGCCGAGGAGCACGTTGCGCAAGGCGGATTCGCTTCTGCACTACTGCTCTATCTTGCGCAACACGGCATTCGTGTGCCAGAGTTCCACCATCTCCATGCCCGGGCGCATCACTTTGAACGCTACGGCTCGCAGCGCTTCTTGCGTGAACAATCCATGCTAGACGCACCTGCGCTACTTGCTTTACTGCAGAAAAAATAGCCGAATTAGCGCAACCCACTCGCCCCCAATAATATGCCTAGCCTGTCGGACTATATCAACGCATTGCGCGGCCCAATCTTGGTGACAGGTGCCTCCGGATTTGTTGGCGCTAACTTGTATCACCTGATCGCAGCATCGAGAGACGATGTCTACGCGATCGTCCAAAGCGAAAAAAACTGGCGTCTCGCCAACGCTAACTCGGAGAGAGTGCTTGCAGCAGATCTTAATGACTCAGCGGCAACAAAGAACTTAATCCAGAGCATCCTGCCGCAAACAGTCTTTGATTGTGTTGCTTACGGGGCATATCCTTTTGAAGATGATCCAAGGCTGATCTACCAAACCAATTTTCATGCGCTGGTCAATCTAGTCGGGCTGCTCGCCGCGCGTCCGATTAGCGCATACATCCACGCTGGCAGCTCTTCAGAATACGGTACCAACTGCACTGCCCCGATCGAGGGCAGCCCGTGTCTGCCCGATAGTCACTACGCCACCTCGAAAGTCGCGGCGTCGACGTATCTTCATTTCATGGGTACGCAACGACAGTTCCCATGTATGAATTTGCGTCTCTACTCAGTCTATGGCGCGCTGGAGGACACCTCTAGGTTGATGCCTACCCTACTGCGTTCGGCTCTTGCTGGGCGCTTGCCCGCATTCGTCGATGCAAGAACATCGAGAGATTTTGTCCATGTTGATGATGTTTGCGCAGCTTTCGTTATGGCCGCGGCCAGAATTCACCCCGGGCTATACGGTGGTGACTTCAATATCGGCAGCGGCGTTAAAACAACCATCGCCGATTTGGCGTCAATAACAAAGACCGTATTTGGTATCGACGAGGCCCCACGCTTTAACGCAATGGAGGGACGAACATGGGATCAAGCTGAATGGTATGCCAACCCGAATAAGGCGTTGGAAACGTTCGGCTGGAAGAGTCAGATCGGCCTAGTGGAGGGACTCAAGACCACGGTAACGTGGGTAGCCGAACTGAGCGCAGCTGAATTCGACTCCATCACCAAGAAAAACCCTAATCAACGCAAGCGCAGTGTATCGGCAATCGTTGCTTGTTATAAGGATGCAGAGGCAATTCCGATCATGCATCAGCGCCTGTCCGATACCTTTACCCGCTTGGGTGTCGATTACGAGATTATTTTTGTCAACGACTGTAGCCCCGATGGGTCGGCCGAAATCATCCGCTCTATCAGTGACACTGACACTCGCGTTATTGGCATTTCGCACTCCCGAAATTTTGGCTCGCAGATGGCGTTTCGTAGCGGCATGGAGCTGGCGACGAAGGAAGGCGTTGTCCTGCTTGATGGTGACCTGCAAGATCCACCCGAGTTGATTGCTGCATTCCATGAAAAATGGCATCAAGGCTTCGACGTCGTCTACGGACGCCGCGTGAGCCGCGAGATGTCTTGGTTTTGGGGAAAGATGTACAAGCTTTTTTATCGGATCTTCGCGCGTTTTAGCTACGTGCAGGTTCCGCTTGATGCGGGAGATTTTTCGCTGATGGATCGGCGCGTTGTCGGCTGGCTTCTAAATTGCCCGGAGCGAGACTTGTTTATGCGCGGTTTACGCGCCTATGTTGGCTTCAATCAAACCGGTGTCGACTATATTCGCCCCGCGCGCATGTTTGGGCAATCGACCAATAGCATCCTCAACAACCTAGACTGGGCCAAGAAGGGGATATTTTCGTTTAGCAACACGCCGTTAACCGTGCTCACCACCGTCGGCGTTGTCTCGCTTGCAGTGTCAACTTTGGCCGCAGTGGTGGTTGCGCTTCTTCGCCTTTTTGTGCCGGATATCGCGCCACGCGGCGCTACAACGCTGCTCATTACGATCATTATGTTCGGCTCCCTCAATTTGTTCGCCTTGGGACTCATCGGCGAATACATTGCAAAAATCATGTTTGAGGTAAAAGGCCGGCCCCGCCTCATTCGCTCGGCGCTTATCCGCAATGGCAAGACCACGGAGCTGCTGCCCGATGGCAAGCCACGATCTTAGAGTTGAGTTTTTGAATGCCAGTCACCACCCCATGAATTGGGCATTGTTTATGTGTCGTGAGCGCAGCCAAGTTGACGCGGATGATGCGGTACTGCGGTGGGGAAAACAACGCCGACGTTTAACGATGGATAGTCTTAGATGACGACCGAGCGGAGCGCAGTTGACAGCCGAGATTGCCCAGTGTGCGCAACGCCGAGCACTTCGGCGCAGATTTTCATGGAAAAAAACGTCGACCCTCGCAACCTTTCTGCGGCAAGTTATGCGTCGCGCAAAGAGCCAGAGTTCATGTGCCATCGACTCGTCAGATGCGAGAGCTGCGATTTAGTGTACGTTGATCAGCCGCCACCCGCCAGTGCACTTGCAACGGCGTACCACGACTCGAGTTACGACAGCGCAGATGAGGCATCTGACGCAGCTGAGGTCTACTTTCAGTCCATGCGCACGACTCTCATGCAGCTTCGGCAACGTGAAGATGCGCTAGAAATTGGCGCCGGTTCAGGCGCATTCTTGAAGCAGCTAGCAGATAGTGGCTTTGTTCGCGTCACGGGTATCGAGCCGTCCGTCGCCGCGATTGCAGCGGCGCCACCGGCGGTACTGCCATGGCTGCGCGAAGGCATATTCATCGAAGCCGATTACCCGCCAGCCTCGTTTGATTTGATTTGTTGTTTCATGACGCTAGAGCATGTTCCAGATCCAAAAATAATCGCCCGCGCCTGTTTCCGTCTTCTGCGGCCAGGTGGTGTGTTTGTCACCGTAACGCACGACTACCGAAGCGTGGTCAATCGCATTCTTGGCCGCCGATCGCCCATTATCGATATCGAGCATATGCAGTTGTTTTCAGCACGCAGCATACGGGAGCTTTTTGATCGCACTGGCTTTGGCAACGTCACCGTGGCGCCCTTCGCTAACCGCTATGCGCTAAAGTACTGGCTGCGGCTGACCCCGTTACCTCGGAGACTGAAGCAAACGTTCGCCGCCTTGCTTGCCGCGGTCGGCCTTGATCGGAAAAAGCTGGCCGTAAACGTGGGCAATGTAATCGCGACTGGGATCAAGCCGGGTTGACAGCGCGCTTCACCGGCCCGCTAGCACTAACCGAAAGTGGTTTCTTCCAGTGGCTGCGTCACCCGTCAAACATTCGGAGCACCTGATTTTGGTCGAAGCGTTTAAGCCCATCCCCGTGCCACAGATTGCTGACCGGCCTGCGCTCTTTTGGGCGCGCTGCTGTATCGATCTGCAGCTGCTAACAATCTTTCAGTTTCTGCGCCAACCACTCCAAAGTGTCCGCGGCACACTCGTCGACGTTGGCGCAGGACAAGGGCCGTGGCGCAGTCTGCTCCATGCCTCGGTCAAATACGTGGCAGTGGACGTCGCCATTGCTTCTGAATTCGGCATGGGACAGCAGGACGGTACGCTCTACTACGACGGTGTCAAGCTGCCACTGGAAGACGAGAGCCTCGACGCGATTCTGTGCACTGAAGTGATTGAACACGTTCCGGACGTCGCAAGTTTTTTGCAAGACCTTAACAGAGTACTCCGCAAAGGCGGTACCTTGATCCTCACTGTGCCTTGGGCTGCGCGTGTTCACCACCAGCCCCATGACTACGCGCGATTTTCGCGATTTGGACTTGAGAGGCTCCTGTCAAAGGCAGCTTTTCATCAAATTGAGATAACAGAACGTGGCAATGACGTCACCGCGATTGCCAATAAACTGATCGTGCTGTGTGTGAGACTTTTGCGTCCCAAAGATCTGCGCAGCATCGTCTTTTCCTGGCCGACCGCGCTGATATTGCTCCCGCTTTCCTTCGTATTTCTGATGTTTGCTCACCTAACCCTAACCTTCGGCTGGGGATCGCGAGATGACCCCCTTGGTTATGGCGTGATTGCGCGCAAGCCTTTAGCCGACAATCCGTAATGAGCGCCGTCTGCCAAGCTTGCGCCGTCTTCGTTGGACAATAGGTCGCCGATGCCGCTATCCAAATTGGCACCAGTCCGCAATTGCGCGCGTGTGTGGCGATTCTTACTCGCGGGTGCGTTGAATTCAGTCTTCGGTTTTTGCGTCTACTGGCTCGTTTTCTTTCTATCTGAAAAAACATGGTTAGCGCTGCTATGTGGAGTTTGCACAGGAATCATCTTCAACTTCATGACAACAGGTGGGTATGCATTCCGGGATCGATCTGCGCAGCGGCTTCCTCGATTCATCTGTGCCTACTTCATCATCTATCTGCTCAATTGGGGACTCATTGAAGTGTTGCTGAATTGGCGGCTCAGTCCAGTCATCGGACAGGCGGTGCTAACGCCATTCGTCGCCATTTTTTCCTACTTCCTGATGACTCGATTCGTCTTTACCGAGTCCACCCAACCACGCGCTAGGTCGTCCTAGACCGTACTTCAGCTGACCCTATGTATCAGAGATGCAGCGAATGACAACTCGATGCGATACGGGCCTTCTACGCCAACGACTACTGCCGACACTGGTCGTAGTCAGCGCGACAATAGGCTGGAATTACCTAGCCGTTGGTCGGTTCTCCATCGTCGCGTCGTTGTTTTTCTTTGCCTTCGTCGCGGTTAGCATCTTGGTTGGTGGCGTGTTTGTCGGTCGCGTGCTCGGGTGCTCGCCACGGTTCGCGAGTTATTCGATACGACTTGTAATCGGCTTCTTGGCACTAAACATAGCGCTCTACGCAGCGGCGTTGATCCTGCCGCTGCCGATCTCGGCATCTGTACTAATCATAATGGCTGGTGGCCTCCTGCTTTGGTGGTCGCTCCGAGGCGATCTAGCGCTGGCAGACCAATTCAAGGCACCGCGAAGTGAATTGTGGTTTTTGCTGTTCTGTGTAGTCGCCGCGACGTTCTGGTCCCAAGACAGCTTCAGATTGCTGCTTGATGGCCCCAGTGAATCAATCCTCCGTGGATGGCAAGATACTTTTTTCCATCTCCGCCAGATCAGCGCGTTTGCAGCGGCGCAGGGCTCGCAGTCGATGTCCGATATTCAAATGGCCGGCGCGCCAACGCACCCTTACCATTTTGCGAGCTATATGCTGCCGGCGACGTTGTTATCGATCACCTCACAGACTTCGGTCCAAGTCTACGGTGGCACCTACCTCCCCTTCGGCCTGCTGCTGTTAGCGCTGGCGGCGTTCTCGCTGCTTGCCAGCGTGTTTGGCAAGCGGGCGGCAATGGCTGGCACTGCCGCATTGCTGTGTGCGCCAGATGCTTCGCAACAAGGCTTTGGCAATAGCTTTCTCAGCTACCATTGGCTCCAAAACATCGCCCCAGCGGGCTTGTACTGCATTTCTATCTTGGCCGTAGCATGGCTAATCATGTTCGAAGCATGCCGTGGACGGCGTCTGCTATTGGTCGGTGTTGCCTACGTCATCGGCGCCTGCGCGCTCGTTTTTAAAGCGCAGTTTTTTGTTGCTACAGCGTATCTGCTACTGGTATTCCCAGCATTCTTCATGGTCGGAATTTCAACCAGTGTGCGGCGGCTTCACTTCTACGGTATGACGGCTATTTTTGTGCTTACCGTTTACGCCAGCCAGTTCGCGTCAAGCATTCCCATTTTACGCCTCGATGGCAGCGGAATCTCAGGCTATGGTTTCTCCCTACTGTCAGCCCAACGCGAGGGCATCTTCACCGGCGCAGTCACCTATGTGTTCGAAGTCGCAACCGGCGGCACTTTTGTCCTCGCTACCGCAGCAGTTCTGCTTTTCGGCACCTTCGGCGGATGGGTCATCGTCTATCCGCTGCTTTTCAATCGCGTACGAACACGTTTTTCGCTCATGGCTGCGCTGTTGCCGGTTCTCATTACGCTCAATTATTTGGTGATGTCGCAGGGATTGGCGCTAGATTCACGTGCGATAGGCCGTCCGGAGGAGCTCCTGCACCGACCGTTTGTTTGGGCGTACTTTATTGTAGTCACTTGGTCGGCCGCCGCAGTCTATGGGATGTTCTGGTCCGAGGAATTGTTGCCCAATGCGAGCTCGACTTCCTGGCCAGTGCGCAATACGCAGCAAGACCGCTTGGCTCCAGCCTTGGTAGCTTTGGTTGCAACGCTTGCCTTAGCAATCCCAGCGTTACTTGGGCGAGGTATCCATTCGTTAGCCCTGTGGCATCCGGATGTTCGCGGCGTCGCTATTCCCTCATGCGTGGTTAAGGCGGCAAATTACATCCGCTCTAACAGTGAGGTGTCAGATGTGGTGCTGGCCTCGGACAACGACCCTCATTTCGTTGTGACCGCGTTGGCAGAGCGGCAGGTTTTCGTCGCAGACGCTGGCGGCGTTCGTGCGCCCGAAGGCATCTATCGACGGCTGGGTCAAGTTAACAATCGACTCAACCGCATGACAGAACCCGACGAAGTAGCTGCGTTCTTTAACCGGAACGCGATAGCCTGGTATTTACGAGGCGCTGACGCCACGCTCGCATGGTCAGAAGCTACTGAGCGATTCGTGGTGTACCGCTGCGGGTCGGTTCGCGTCTATCATTTTCCGTCAGGCTGATGGCCGTCTTTGGGGCATAGGCCGCCCTAGCCCAACCGCCACTGGTATGGCGGGCAATCGCCGCCTTGGCATGCTATGAGTTTGCCGCTGTGAAGGTGGGTCGTTGCCAACAGCGCGGCCAACCAACGTAGAACACACAGGTTTGAGCACCCGCCAATCGCCTATTGCCTAGGCGCGTAGCGAATGGCGTGAAAGGTGCCAAAGGCGCGCTCGTCGGTCCGCCGGTAGACGCTATCAAAGTCGGCGATGAGCGGCGCGTGGAGCGATGACCGCGCGACGATAAGCCAGCCGCTTCTCTTAAGCGTGTTGGCGGTACGGGCAAGAAACGTTCGCCTAGTTTGCGAACTAAACAAGACGATATTGGCCGGCCCATGAAATGCGGACCACACTGCGTCTGGGTTGGTTGCTGCCAAACCGTTCCAAGAACTAATCACGGTCACGGGCTCGCGACTATCGCGCTGTATCTCAGCCAGTGCGCGGGCCGCGTCCGCCGGGAATGCGCTGACGTTCACGGCGACGGCGTCGGACGCGGATTTGTTTACATTTGGCAAGACGGTCTCCACCCACGTTGCATTGAACTCGATGCGCCTCATTCCACCTGCGGGATCCTGCCATCCTGACCAGCCGAAGGTGCAAGTCCAACCGAGTAGTGCGCCTAGTAATGCCCGCGCCGTTGACGTTAAAGAATGCAGAGTTGAAGTCGCATAAACTTGCAGAAGCACGAGCAGAATGAATGGCGCAAGGTTCAATACATTGTTGTCATGACTCCGGCCGAGAAAATAAGAGAACGTGGAGTAAAGCAGCAGCAGCAACAACAAGCCGCAGCGGAATCGCGCTGTATTTCCAAATTCTCGATATGTTTGCCAATTGTTAATCGATGCTAGGACAACAACACTTACGAAAACCCAGACCGCACCGTTCACGTCAATTGGATGTCGTCCGGGTGGATTCAACGCATAGGCGAAGTACGCGGACGCTTCCGGCACTGCACGGTATATCAACCAGTAAGCCGAGGTAGACAGTGTGACTAACGCGAGTGCGACAACTACTAGGGTCGCGAGCGCTTTGATCAGTTGCACAACCATTTCGCCGCGACCGCTGCATCGCGAGGCGCGTAAAAGCAAATAGTATGGCCACCAGATACAGCTTGCGTAAAAGCCAGACTCAGGAGACCAAAGCGCCGCAATGCACCAGCCGAAATGTCCCCAATAGGCGGCCCTCGCATGATGCTGGAGGCGAGAATCTGCACTGATCAAGAACAGCACAAGTGCCACCGCAGGGAAGAAACGAATCCCGCCTGCAGATGGCATTGCAAGCGGTAAGCTGACTCTGGCTGGATAGCCGGCCCAAACAAAACAACAGACGAGGCATAACACGAGAACCAGCCACCGCGGCACTTTCCCGGCGCGATCATTGGCTTGTGTGATGTGGAGCGCCAAGTAGCCCACGGCCAAACAGAACAAAAACGTTGCGCTGCCGACCAGATAGTAGGTCCCCACCCAGCAGTCGCTGCCGCAGGCAGCGGCAATTGTCAGCGTTGGGCCCAAACCATACTGCGCCGGAAAATCGAGGAACGGTCGCGCACCAGCAAGTAACAATTCGCTCGAACCAATATATGCACCCCAGTGGTGCCAGGCAACCAATGCCGTTTCGTCGTGGAGCAGCGTGGTGATAAAGCTCAACACGCTTACGACTAGGACAAAGGTGAGGATTTGGATTTGAATCCCCCTGAAGCCATCCTTGGATAAGGATGCCGACCTATTTCGCATAACGCTAACGACCGCAATGACGATTGTCGTGAATGCAAAAAGCTCAGCCCATGTTAGCGAACCACGTTTCCACCACGCCAATGCGCTGGTCAGCGATAGAGCGGCAAAGACACAAACCGCCGTCTTAAGGATAAATTTGCCCTGCTGATGGCCGAGGAACGCCGCAATGAGTGCACAAACGCAGACATATCCCGTTAGGGTTGAGGACGTGGCGTTTGCAAACACCCGCAACACGGAGACCGCGATAAGCGCAAGGCCAGCAATCAACCCTAGGCCTGGTGCGATCCGTGCAAGGCGCGCGTTGCCATGTACTGTGTTGCTGTTTACGGGCGTGTTTACGGCTAATAGCCGCACAACGATTGGCCATAGCGCTAGTGTTAGCCCTATCACCGCGTAAACAATCAGGATCGTTAGATTTTCAAGCAATGTTCGTTTTGCTGGATTCTGGAGGCTTCAAGCCCGTGACTATCGCCGTCGCCTACCGTTGGGCGCTTGTCAATGTGGCCGTTAATTAGCAGGTTTAGCGTCGCACTCCAAAATTCTACTTTCAACGCGTGTCATCAGATTCTTTTTGCATAGAAAACGCGCCCCTATTAGGGGTTTGCTATTTCACACGGCGCTTGCTGTAGTCCTCTTCGATGGTGTCCCTCCAGAAACTGAGGATCGAGGAGGCTGTCGAAAATCGTCGCCAGACTTCCGGTGACACATTTGCATATTCGAACGTACCGCTCGACTGTTCGACGAGCAAAATCCGCTTAGCGCTGTCATAGCTAATACTGCGCAAACTGCCAACCGACAATTTTTTTGTCTCCATACCCTAATCTGCCAGCCCGGCCATCAGGCCGTCGATGGTCACCAATACGTCGCCGGTTAACTTCGGCAGCAGATCCAGTGCTTTCATGTTTTCTTGTAACTGCCCAATACGCGACGCGCCGGTGATGACAGTGGATACATGCGGGTTCTTCGCACACCATGCGATGGCAAGTTGCGCGGTGGTACCACCAAGCCCCTGAGCGATCTTGGCAAGTTTTACCACGGCGGCATTTCGAGTTGTATCGGTCAGCGTATCGCGCATCCATGCAAAACGCTCGAGCCCGCCACGCGCATCGGCGGGAATACCCTTTGCATATTTTCCGGTTAACAACCCTGAGGCAAGCGGGCTCCAAGTGGTGAGACCGGTACCAATTTCGCTGTACAGACGCGCAAACTCTGTTTCGACTTTGTGGCGATGAAACAGGTTGTATTCCGGTTGTTCTACGATCGGCTTGTGGAGATGATGTTTGTCGGCAATCTGCCAAGCACCCAGAATATCGGCAGCGCTCCATTCAGAAGTCCCCCAATACACTGCTTTGCCGCTGGAAACAATATCGTGCATCGCAAACACCGTTTCTTCCAGCGGCGTATTTGCGTCTGGCCGATGGCAGTAGACCAGATCCACATAGTCGAGCTGCAGTCGCTTCAGCGACTGATCAATCGCGTTTAGCAAATACTTGCGATTTAACGTGTTGCGTTCATTGATGCCTTCACCAAACTTGGTCGGTAGGCCCCAGAAAAACTTGGTGGAGACCATATAGGTCAGTCGATCCCAACCGAGTCTCTTCAACGATGAACCCATCAGCTCCTCAGACTTGCCCGAGGCATACACCTCGGCGTTATCAAAGAAGTTAACACCGTGATCACGGGCAGCCGCCATCAGTTCGATAGAAGCGTTCTCGTCGACTTGATTGCCGTAGGTGATCCACGACCCCAACGACAACAACGACACCTTTACACCAGCGCGACCAACTCTTCTGTACTCCACAGTTACTGTTCCTTCTCATCATCAATGTCTGCATACGGATTCATGACGACCACACGTGTACGTTTGCGGTCTGCATGAAATTGTTCCAGTTTGACTAAAACGGGGAAAAGGAGGGCGAGTCTTTCGCGCGCCTCGGATTCCTTGGTAAAGATATACAGTGCGCCGTCATCAGACTTCACGTCGCGCCATACCTCAGGATGGGCGTCATCGTCCTGCACTTGAAGCTTGTAGGTAGCCATCTTTCCCTTTTTCTAGTAGCGCTCTTGAAATGCAGCGGCCGACATCGGTTTTGCCAGCAAAAATCCCTGCGCTTCGGTGCATCCGGCAGAGATAAGGAAATCGAGTTGCGCGGGATACTCCACACCTTCCACCACCACGCGTAAACCCAGACTCTTAGCCAAGCTGATGACGCCCCGCACAATTGCAGCATCATCCATATCGGTTGCGCAGTCGCGGACAAAAGACTGATCGATCTTGAGCTTGGTGATAAAGGAGCGCTTTAGGTACGCGAGATTGGAATATCCCGTGCCGAAATCGTCGATCACTAACCGAAACCCGGCTTCACCCACGCCATCGAGTAGGTCTTGTTTACTCCCTCCTTCCCCTACCAAGGCCGTTTCCGTCAGCTCAAGCTCAATGTCGGCGGGAGTCAACCCATTGGCCAACAATTCCGCGCGCAAAGAATCAAGCAGCCGTGGCGTTTTCCACTGGACGCCGGAGACATTGACGGTTATCGGGAAGTTCGCAAGACCTTGCGACCGCCACCGCGCAAGCTGCGCGCAGGCTTCCTTCACAACCCACTCCCCGATCGGCATGATGAGGCCGCTATCCTCTGCGATCGGAATGAAGCGTGCGGGCGACATCTCCCCCAGGGCCTCGCTGCGCCAGCGTACCAGCGCCTCCGCGCCAATGACCTGCTTTTCAGGAATCGAGAATATCGGCTGATAGGCGAGCGAGAGTTCGTTCCGGTCAATTGCGCGTCGCAACGCCGTCTCAATGGTCAGGCGCTCATTGACCCTCTCGTTCATCTCCTGCCGGAAGAAGCTGTACTGATTGCGACCAAGTGACTTGGCGTGGAACATGGCAACGTCCGCATGTTTCACCAAGGTCTGCAGATCGCCGCCATCCGTCGGCCAGACGGCAATGCCAATCGACGGCGTAATTGTCAGTTCACGACCGTCTATCTCGTGAGGCTGCGACAGCGCGTGCACCAGTGTGTCAGCCAGATTGGCAATATCATTTTCTTCGGTCGCACCAGGCAGCAATATGACGAATTCATCACCGCCCAGTCTGGCCACTGTATCGGTCGAACGTGTTGCCCCCAGCAGGCGCGTCGCAGACTCGACCAGGATGCGGTCGCCAACTTGATGACCCAATGAATCATTGATCACCTTGAATCGATCAAGGTCGACAAACAACAATGCAATACCGTCTTTGTTTCGGCTCGCCTGCCGCGCCGCGAACTCAAAGCGCGCACCAAGCAACATACGGTTGGGCAAACCGGTCAGAAAGTCGATCTCCGCCAACTCTCTGACCTGAGACTCGATGTGTTTTTTCTCGGTGATGTTTGTGCCGACACCACGGTAACCGATGAACACGCCGCCGGCGTCAAAAATCGGTTCGCCCGACACCGACACCCAGGCAACGTCTCCACTCGGGAGAGCGTAGGCGTATTCAAAGTTGCGAAAAGGCTGGTGCGCTTCCACGCGCCGGCGATGGGCATCCATCTGCTCTGCGGGGATGCCGAGGTATGGTATTTCCCACCGCGGTTTGCCATACCGTTGTTCGGGTGCGACACCTGTCGCACGCATCATTCCACTTGAGATGCGCGTGAAGTGGTAGTTGGCATCCTGCTCCCAATACCAGTCCGCCGACATATTGAGCAGGCTTCGCAGCCGCTGTTCGCTCTCCGCAAGGGCGAACTCGGCTTCTTTGCGTGAGGTGATATCAAAGCGGAAACCAATCGTGCCGCCGTCGGCAGTCTTGCGGTCAGAAACCAGGAACCATCGACCGGAACGCATCTGCACTTCATACTCGCCCGGCGCAGTGCTGCGGTGCCGTTGAATTCGTTCCGCCACCCATTCGTCTTCCGAGTATTCGCGTTCCAGATACAAATCGCGACGGTAGAACTCACGCAACAGCGTCTCGTATTCCATACCGGGCACAAGCAAATCACTAATGCCCTGGTAGATTTCGCGCGCCCGTGCATTGCAGAACACCAGACGATCGTCGGCGTCGTACAAGAAAACGCCGCAATCGAGGTGATCAAACGCCTCAACGATGCGCTCAAGCTTGCCCTCAGCGGCCTCTAGTGCCTGCTGGATGTTGGTAAGCGGATCGTTCGAGTCTGTCATGGTCTTGTTACTGTACACCCGCCATATGCCAAATCAGGCCGAATCAAACAGCCCGTGGTGGCGTCAAGGACAGGCCTTTTTGTATTCGGCCACTTCTTCCTTCAGCGCAATCCACCAGACCTTGCCCTTTTCTGAGTGTTTCCCGCAAGGGGTGAAGGTGGCAAAGCCGGGATAATCCCGCCCGAGATTGTTCGGGTCGTCCTTGAGCGTACGGGGCGGCGAGACCAAGCCTTTCTCGTCGCTCTCCAAGGGGAACAGCCAGCAACCCATCGGCTTGTACTTCCACTTGTGCACGCCCTGTTTGATGGCCAGGGTCTGGAGGGAGCACTTGCCGTCACTCTCAGCAAACACGCATTTTGTGTGCTTAAAGTGCTCCGGCTTGTTTCGGTAGCGAAACTTCCTGACGTTGGTCTTTTTGCCCACGCCGTGTGCCCACTCTTCGTCAACAATGTAGTCAACCGGAAGGTGCGCAAAGTGTTCGGGATACTTCTCCACAAGCTTGTGTATCTTACGAACCTCTTCAGGTCGCAAAAAAGCACCGTCACTACAGCAGATTCCCTGACAATCGCTGAGATCGCAGTAGTGGAGTTTGGTGTGTTTGGGCGGGGCTTTCGCCACCTTCGCGACAGACGCTTTGTTTTTTGCAGTGGCTTTTGTTACTGGCGCCTTGGCGCTACTGGCGGATTTAGTTTTGGGCATAAAGGAGTTCACGAATGTCGTAGTTGCCACCGTTTGCGAGACGCTCGGTGTTGCAGAGTGAAATGATATCTCGCGCAACTGCCAAAGCGTCACGCAGACCGCCAGTTTCTTTCATTTGTCGAAACCTTTCCCGCTCCGGGAAACTTTCTAACGTCGCCTCCCGAATGACAGCCTGCATCGGTGTGTCCACCACGCCTGGTGCCAACGAACAGATGGAGAGTGTCGGATCAGATTCGCGCACCTCTTCCGCCATCACCCGAGTGGCCATTTCCAACCCAGCCTTCGCAGCGCAGTAAGCGGCCCAGCCTCGCACTGCGCGTTTCGCCGCACCAGAGGAAATATTCACTACAAGTCGTGAATCCGCCTTTCCGCGGGTCAGAGTGGCGAATGCTTTGGTGGTGAGCATCGGGGCCACAACGTTCACCGCCATGCTGTTCTGCAGCGACTGCGCGTCGATTAAATCAAAGCGCGCGACAGGGTTGACCACTCCAGCGTTGTTGATGAGTACCGCACGGTGAAATTGTTTGCCCTCCAACAGGGTGCCGAGTGCTTTGAGCGCGTTTTCAGTCGAAACAACATCGCCAAAGTCCGCATGGATAAAGGTGTTTGGGCCATTTTTGCCCGAAACACCCCGTGCAATCTCGACAACCATGTTGTTGGTGTCCGCACCCAATTCGGCCGCTAACGCCTCACCCAAGCCTTTGGTTGTGCCTGTCACCAAATACAAGTTCATCTAGATTCCCTTTTAATCGAGGGTTGCCGACAAAATCGCCGCCACACCGGTGAGTACGAGATCGACCAACTCGGTGGTCGCCAATGGTTCCGAATAAGGGGGGGTATACGACGGCGTTGACGGCGTACCTGCGGGTCGGTCAGCCGGTCGCGGATTCGCTTCCGCAGCGGAACTCGTACGACGTACCGTACGCGCCTCCAGCGCCTCCAACGCCTTGGCGACGGCTTGCTCATCCAGCACCGCCACCGGCGCGCCGCAATGACGACACGCCGCGTCATGCTCAATGTCAACCCCAGCACCACAGCTAGAGCAGCGAATCTGTTTAACCCGTGCCGACAAGGATTGCCGCTCGGCTTGGTTGAGCGTGCGAATGAATTGCTTTTCGCGTAGAAACTGAACAAAGGTGATCAGCCGCCCATGCCCATTGGGGCAGCGGTGATACTGGAACCGGCCAGCGCGCGTGACATCAAACGACTGCACCAGTTTGTCCCGACAGACCGGACATTCACCAGTCAACGACACCAATCGACGGGGATCATTCCGATGGGAATGGATGCGTTTGAACAGATCGATGACCGATTGCGGCGACATCGACACACTCTCAAGGTTATCAAACCAAATCAGATGACAAGCCCAACAAATATCCACTTCCAATGCGGTATCGACGTGCGTACGAAACACCGTCGCCGACATCAAATCCTTGCAACTCGGGCAGCTGAGCGCCACGTTGTACGCTCGACTAGATACCGAGCGCGGCGATCCCCGCCGCAGCCACTTCTGCATCTTCGGAGGACTTCACCCCCGATACGCCGATGGCACCAATCGTCTCGCCATTGGTAATGATGGGCACACCACCCTCGAGGAACGTGATGCCCGGCATGGACAGCGCGGAAAACCGCCCGTTGTTCACCATCTCTTCGTCACCCTTGGTTGGCCGCCGCCTGACCGCTGCGCTATAAGCCTTACCCTGTGAAATTTCCACACTTGCAGGTGCCGACCCATCGAGTCGCAAGAAGCCCAGCAAATGTCCGCCATCATCGACCACGCTGATACACACGGCCCATTTATTGGCCACGGCGTGAGTTTCTGCGGCCGCAAGAATGGTCTTGACATCTTCGTGTGTCAGATAGTGTTTGGTCTTCATATTGGCGTGAGGGTTGGTGAAAGGGCGGGATGGATGCAACTTAAGACTGGTCAAATTGTAGCGGCTAAATGCGAAAGAACGCAGACAAACAAGGCGCCACTAGGCCAACCCAAGTAAATACTGCTTCCGTTGAGTCTCGGGAAAACGCTCAATCGCATAACGCAGCATGGTGCGTGGCATTTCCCGGTAAACGTCTTTGAGAAATTCCTCTTGCGTTGCCCGGCTCACGCGCTGTCCCACCTCTCGCAGCATCCAGCCGACCGCCTTCTGGATCAGTTCTTCCTTGTCCTTCAACAATAAACGTGCGAGTCGCAACGTTTCGGTCGCATCGCCGCGCCTTATGCTGTAGTAGGTCGCCAAGATCGCGATGCGCCGTTCCCAAATGAGGTTCGACTTGGCTAGGCGCGTCAAGACGTTTTTACGCTCAGCCGGTTTATCCGACAGCCAAGCCCCAACAATCGGCGCCGCAGACAAATCGACGAGATCCCAGTTGTTAATGAACTTGGTGTGCCGCAAGTAAGCTCGGTAAATCGCCTCTCTCAAGCGCGGGTCGCCCTTTTCATAGGCGCGCACCATCAGCAACAGCGCCAACGCCCGGGTTTCGTGCCACCCTGATTTCAGCAGCGGCAACGCGACATCCAATCCGGCGTCGCTCAATGTCCGCGCGAACTGTCGAAGAGTCGGCATACGAATACCGAGAAATTTGTCTCCAGCACCGTACTCGCCCTGTGCGGTCTTGAAGTAGCGCGCTGCCATCGCCGCCACCCTCTTTCTACCCATCCCTGCAAGCGATTGCGCGATTGCAGTGACGTCCAAGTCTTTCTCAGGCGTAGGTCGCAAAACCGTCTTTACGGTGCGCCGACGGGGCTTGGGATTGCGAGTCGAGTCGTTTGCCATTCGGCTTTCGGTTCAGCGGCTTTCTTGTTTTGCGGTACGCGGAATAACGGTCGCGTCTAGCGTTCCCAGAGCGCAATGTTGCCCGTTGGTTGCGTCATTCAAGTACTGCTTGACGAGTCACAATTCGGTCTATTCGAGTATCCAACAATAGACGTCGGATCCTAGCTTGAAAGTCGGGCAACTCCTGAAATTATTTCTTTGGCGCAGCGTCTACCGTAGCGGGTGGAGCGGCCGGTTCGGGGCTAATCGGCGGCGGCGTTTCGCCAGCAGCCGCTTCAACCGGCGGACCCGCCGCGTCTGCTTTAGCCTTGACGTCCGCAGCTACCTGTTTCTCAACAAGCGCCTTAAGGGAGGCGAGCCCTGCTTCAAAATCCGGCCCGACAATTTTGTCCATCAACAAACCGACGTAGCGAAGTACCCGATTCGCACCGAAATCGCCCTCGTTGCTCCATGTCACCTTCGTCGATTCATCGTTGATCGCAGTGAGCCTGAACTCACCAGTGGCAACCATGCCCATGTCCTGAAAACTAAGCTGATAGGCGAGGCGGCGAGGTGGGTCCGCCGCGGTGAATTCCATCGCGCCGTTACCCTCGGTCGCCGACTCCCAAGACCACTTGGCACCAGCACCACCGCCGGTTCCGGAAAAGGTCAGTTTCATGCTTGGGTCGCGCTTGTTCCAAACCGCCCACTTGGGCCAGTTGGTGGGTGCCGCTACCATTTGGTACACCGGAATCTGCGGTGCAGAGATCGTGATTTCACGTTCAACTTTGTACGTTCGCGGCAATAGGAATCCGATGACCACCAAAAGGACAATCAGTGCAAGGATGCCAATCAGGATCTTCTTCAGTATGGCCAACATTTTCTCCTCAAGGAATAAACCCAACACGTTCAGAACGACTCACTACACTATATCGACGGCATCGGTTATCTGCTATGCCTCGCGTTTAGTCTCTTGCCGCCATGGCGCGCTGGCAAATTGCTCGACCAGAAAACTCACAAACGCGGCTACGCGCGGGCTCTTGTATCTGCCGTAGGGAAACACGGCCGAAAGCGGCACCGGTTCTTCGTGGTGCACATCCGTCAAGACTGGCGTCAACCGGTCGACACGAATTCCTTCACCTACAATCACGTCTGTGAGACGGATGATGCCGACCCCTGTCGCCGCCAACTGCAAAAGTGTCTCCGCGTTGTTTGCCGACACATTGCCCTTGACTTCAACGTATTCGATTCCGTGTGGAGTGTCAAATGGCCACCGCCGCAGCTGCGGTGCCCCCGAGATCGAAATGCAGTTGTGCTCAAGCAATTGGGCGGGAGACGTCGGTACACCGTGTGACTTCAGGTAGGCAGGCGACGCACAGATCACCCGATGCAAGTCGCAGATCTTCTTTGCAACCAGTGAGGAATCACGCAATACCCCGTTACGAATCGCCACATCGGCACCTTCCTCAACTAGATCCACCAAACGGTCGGTCACCGTGATGTCGAGCTCGACATCCGGATATCGCTCAAGGAAGCGCGGCAGCGCAGGTGCTAACTGATGGAGCCCGAAAGCAACCCCGACATTCACACGTAGTAGCCCTTTTGGACGCGACGCGAACTGTGTGACCTCCGCTTCCGCTTCTGCGATTTCGGTAAGGATACGTTTTGCACTCGAAAAATAGGCTTCGCCCTCCGCCGTCAGTGCAAGTTTGCGTGTGGTACGGTTCATCAGTCGCACCCCCAACCGATCTTCCAGTCTGGTTGTGAGTTTAGACAACGCGGATGGCGTCAAATCCAGATCACGCGCCGCCGCAGAAAATCCCCCCAATTCCACCGTGCGCACAAATGCCCTCATTTCGCTTGGTGTATCCATATTCGGCCCTGCTTATGAATTTTTGTCAATAATATGATGCTAATTAGTCTTATTGTATCCGAAAATGAACGCAATTACAGTGGAGACAGGCAAAAAACCCTCGGTTGATCCCCGTCTGTCGTGCGAGCCATGGAAACTTCAATGATCCAAAGACATCGTCCCCAACGAAATTTTGTGGCGGTAGTGCGCCAACTACGCTGTGACTATCTCGGCGTATTGCTCGGCAGCGCACTGCATTCGTTTAGTTCTGCGTTGAGAGATAAACGTAAACGAGCATTACTTCGCGCCTCCCGCGTTCTCCTGCGGGTGCGAGTGGCGATCAGCGCCGCCGCGTAGTCTCGCAGGGTTCCTTACGCCCGTACGCGGTGGCGTCACCTGCGCCACTGCCCACCGCTATAATCATTGTCCATGCATTACGCGCGCGGCGGCGAGTCGCGCCTGACAAAACACCGATGAAGCGAATTCGTAGCAAGTCCCCTCTGCGACTATCCAAAGACGCGGAACGCCTGATTGCCATGTCAACATCTGCCGCCAGCTCAGCCAGCCGCAGTGAGGACCAATATTGGCAAACGCATCTTGAAACTTTGGCTACGACACTCATGGATCGGGGCAACGAAACCGCCATCGAAGCGGCGCTCGACCAAACCCACCAGATAAATAGCCCGGCGCACGAAATCCTCGCATCGTCATGTGAGGCGGCTGCTGAATCCTGCTTTTTTGATATTGATGGTGATGGCAAGATCCATCAGGCTCAACTGATTTCGGTTCCGTTGATTGCGTGGTCAAAGTACCGCATCCCGGCGGGCGCAGTGGCAGAAAACGTCATCGCGCCAATCCGCGCTCATTTGCACGGGCACGTGTTAAGCGCCGGTGTGAAGCTCTGCCTGAATAATTTCCTCTATTCGATCGATCAATTGCCACGCGGTTTTTCGGACACGCGCAAGCTCACAAAAAAGCTTACTGATGCGGCGATCAATGGCGACATACCAAAAATGGACCTTGCCAAACTCGGCGATACCGCAGAGCTACCCGCCGATGTACGCTTCCTTATCGGGGTTGCCGTGGCACCGCGCGGCACGCCGCTCTTCCGATGGCAAGAGTTGGACTCGCACACCAACCGCACGGAATGTTTGACGCGCTGGATCGAACAATGTCGCCCCAACTTAGCCAAGCTTGTACCCGGGTGTGCGTTTGAATCAGGCCTGCCGGACGCGTTTTTCCACAATTGCCGCGAGTGTGATCTGCGTGTGCGCCCATACATGCTGAGTTCGGCCGTCGCCATCGTAGAGACCGCACTCAAGACCGCGCCCGGACAGCTGAGCGCCGTGATTGCCGGCGTAGGTGAGACCACGGTCGATGAGTATCGTGTGAGCATCACCCGCAATGGTCATAACGACGTCTTACACGGCATGGTGTGGCCGCTGTATGGCGCAGAAGACGACGACAGCAACCCCGGGCCGCGTGAACAGATCGAAGCCATCTTGCAGGAACATAAGATTGCTGAACTCACCCGTCTTTCCGGCATTCTGCCGCCTGAGTACTGCGAGGATTGCGGTGCGCCACTATTCTTCGACCACGACGGCGAAGCCATGCACGCGGAAATGCCGGAAGACTCAGATCACCCTGCGGCGCACTACCACTAGCGAGGACAAGCCGCTTTTTCACATCGCGGGATGTTGAAGGCCGGCAATCTCTGAGGCCGGATATGACCTCTGGAAACGAATCGTAGTGCTCACGACCGGGGAAACCTTGAGGCGTCAGCGAAAATAGCGCTATGTCGATTGTACTGATATCATTTTGGTCTTCGGTCGCTGCTGCTCGGAACAACGGCTCGTCGGCGCTTGCGGACTTCCGCGTTGCTATTCACCGCCGTAGCCCTAGTCTACTGGCTGCCGATTGCCCCCAACGGTAGATTGCGAGACTCCTTCATGTTGTCTCCTGATGAAAAGCTAACCGCGTTGCTCGACAGTTTTGCAAGGAAAATCGCAAACGATCCGGGCGCGCTTGAGCCTGACGATCCGCGTTATGTATCGAACCTCCACGGTACACCGGCCGAGGATGTTGTCGTCACGATGAAACGTGCGATCGAGCGCCTAGATGGCAGTTCGAGATTTTACTTCACCGGTCAGCGAGGCACGGGAAAGAGCACCGAACTTCGCCGCTTGGCGGGGCTACTGAATGAGAGCATGACTACGCGTGCATTCGTGGTGGATGCGCTAGGTTATATCGCCGAGACTCACCCGATCACGCTCAACGACTTGCTGCTGCTGGTCGCGCTCGCATTTGCCGAAGTGATCAAGGAAAGCGCGGGGCAAAATTTTCTGAAGGAGGATCTAGCCACTCGGTTTGGCAATTGGCTAG
>JBIIYQ010000138.1:0-7240 GCA_044346745.1 Usitatibacteraceae bacterium
GAAGTCGGCACACCCATCATGTGATACGAACACGCGCTGAACCAATCTAGGTTCGGGAACATTTTTTTCTCGCGCCACATCACGGTCTCAAGACGCTCAGCGATGTCGAAGAGTTTCATGTTGCCCGCTTGTTTCGACAGACTACGTGCGACTTCCTTGATCACCACGTTACGCGGGTCGGATACGGTGTAAACCGGATGGCCGAAGCCGATGATGACTTGTTTCTCCGCGACGCGCTTAACGATATCAGCTTCCGCTTCATCGGCATCGTTGTAGCGAGATTGAATATCAAATGCGGCTTCGTTCGCGCCACCGTGTTTTGGCCCACGCAGTGCACCAATCGCGGCAGTAATCGCCGAATGCATATCCGACATGGTTCCTGCAACCACGCGCGCGGTGAAAGTTGAGGCGTTGAACTCATGCTCGGCGTACAAAACAAGCGAGGTGTGCATCGCCTGCACCCATTCCTTCGATGGCGGCTTGCCGTGCAGCAAATGGAGAAAGTGGCCGCCGATAGAGTCGTCATCTGTTTCAACTTCGATACGCTTGCCGTTGACCGCGAAGTGATACCAGTAGAGCAGCATCGAACCGAACGACGCCATCATGCGGTCGGCGATATCGCGCGCGCCTTGAATGTTGTGGTCGTCTTTTTCCGGCAGGGTGCAGCCCAGTGCCGAGCAAGCGGTGCGCAACACGTCCATCGGGTGTGCCGACGCGGGCAGGGTTTCGAGCACGTCTTGCACCGCCATCGGGATGCCACGCATGGACTTGAGCTTGGCCTTGTACGCAGTCAACTCGGCAGCGTTGGGTAACTTGCCGTGCACCAGCAGATGTGCGATTTCTTCGAACTCACAGGTGCTCGCAACATCAAGAATGTCATAGCCGCGGTAGTGCAAGTCGTTGCCCGTTAAGCCAACGGTGCAGATCGCAGTGTTACCTGCAACCACTCCGGAAAGGGCGACCGATTTCTTGACTTTGGGGGCGGTGGGTGTTGCGTTGTGGGTGGCGGTGGTTTCGGTCATGAATGACTCCGTATATGGCAGTTGGTGTGCTTGCAAAATCCGTCGTCCCTGCGGAGACAGGGACCCAGTCCGATTCAGCATCTAATAAGTTGGGGCAACTTGGATTCCCGCCTACGCGGGAATGACAGGCATCAAATGGGTTAAAAGGTTTTCTTAGAAAGTCGTTATTTGGCGGGCTTCTTCAAGCCGTTTTTTTTGGAAACGCGCTTAAATGCTGGAGTTTCGACAAGCGCCTCTCGCTTGGCGCGCAAGGCTTGCCAAGCATCAGCGTCGATGCGATGCACGATGTGGTTCTTCAGTGGCCAGTCGGCGGGCACGCGTGGGTGGTCGAATTCCATACCGTGCCAACGCTGCATACCGATGCGTTCCATCACCGCGTGGGACGGTGAGTTGGTGGTGACCGAGAGTGCAAGCACCGACGTTAGCTGCAAATGCTCGAACGCAAAGTACAACGAAGCCTCGGCAGCTTCGGTAGCGTAACCCTGACCCCAAGCGCTTTGCGCCAGTCGCCAGCCGATTTCAACACCCGGCTGCCAAGGAGCAGGAAACATCGGTGGGTTGAGGCCGACAAAACCAATGAATGGTGTGACTCCGGGCACTTCTACGGCCCACATGCCCCAACCGCGCTGCTTGATGCCGCCGCTGATCCGATCAAATTCGCCGCGTGCGTCTTCGCGTGTCAGCGGGCGGGGAAAGTACTTGCGAACTTGTGTATCGGCATTCATGTCCGCCCACGCGTCGAAGTCGCTTTCTTTCCATTGCCGCAACAGCAGGCGCGGTGTACGCAGCTCAAGCGGCGCGGGATAGGTCGGCAACACCAGAGTTTGTGGCGTGACACGCATAGACCACTTCGACTTCGCCATTATTTTTTCTGCGAGAACAGTTTGTCGAGTGACTGTTCGTAGGCGTGATAGTTGATAACGTCGTACAACTCTTCACGCGTTTGCATGGTATCGACAACATTCTTTTGCGTGCCGTCGCGGCGAATTGCCGTGTAGACATTTTCAGCGGCTTTGTTCATCGCGCGGAATGCAGACAGCGGATAGAGAATCATGCCGATGCCGGCCGCGCGGCATTCATCTACCGTGAAGAACGGCGTCTTGCCGAACTCGGTGATGTTGCACAACACCGGCACTTTGGTGATTTCAACCATGCGTTTGTAGGTGGCCATATCAGGCACCGCATCGACAAACACGCCGTCGGCACCCGCTTCCACGTACGCGACCAAGCGTTCCATTACGCGATCCGCACCTTCGCCTTGAAAGGCATCGCTGCGCGCGATCAGAAAGAAATCGGGGTCGGTTTTTGCGTCGACAGCGGCTTTCACGCGATCAACCATCTCTTCTTTGCTCACGACTTCTTTGCCCGGCCGATGCCCGCAACGCTTTGCGCCCACTTGATCTTCAATGTGGCACGCGGCGGCACCGAACTTAATCAACGACTTGACGGTACGCGTAATATTGAACGCAGAAGAACCGAAGCCGGTATCGATATCCACGAGCAATGGCAGGTCACACGCATCGGTAATGCGGCGAATGTCGGTGAGCACGTCGTCGAGGTTGTTGATGCCAAGATCAGGCATGCCAAGCGAGCCCGCCGCAACACCACCACCCGACAGGTAGATCGCCCGATAACCCGCGCGTTTGGCCACCAGCGCGTGGTTGGCGTTAATGGTGCCGATCACCTGTAACGGCGATTCGTCTTTCAGGGCTTGGCGAAATTTTGCGCCGGCGGAGGTGACCATGGTCTGTCCTTATTTTCCGAAAGTGAAACCCTAGTATTGGCGGACAGTTCGAGGCATTTTTGCTTGTAAATGCCCGTCAATAGGGGAGTTTTTGTTTTAGTTGAAGAACGCCTGCAGTGCGGCGTCAGAGATTTTAACGCCCGTCACCCTTGCTTTTTGTAACAGCTCCCAGAAGTAACGATAGGTTGCGCGGTCGTGTAGCTCGCCCTTGTATTGAATCGGGCCCCAATCGACGGCCTGAGCGGCGAGCAGAATATTCGCCGCGTCTTCAACTTCGGAGTGGTCGGGCTTCATCGCGTCCACGATCGGCTGGATTTGCGCCGGGTAAATCGACCACATGCGCAGGAACCCAAATTCGTTGCGCGCCCGGCGGGCGTCACCGCTGACGACTTCTGGATTCTTCAGGTCGAGGCAAACGTTGTGTGCCGGCACGATGCCATTGGCGAGTGCGGCGGCAACCAGCTCGGCTTTGCCACGCGCAATCAAGCGATGCTCAAACTGCCCGGGTGAACGCATGGCGGACGCCGGAATTGCGCCGTGATGTGCGGACACAAAATCCATCAGACCGAAATCGAGGACCTCGATATTTGGGAGCGTCGCGATTTGTTGAATGTCGCGAAGCGCGCCGTGGGTTTCGACCAACACGTGGATCGGAATCTCGCGTCCGGTATTTGCCTTTGCGGAAGCCGCACGCACGTACTCGATCATCTCCTTCACCTCGGCATACGAGGTTGATTTCGGAATGGTGATGTAACGGAGCAACTTTCCGGCGCCACCGACCAAAATGTCGATGTCCTGTTTCCAGAATTCGTTGGAGTAATCATGGATCCGCGCACCGGCCATTTTGTGTTTGTTCTCGGCGCTATTGACCATCCGCACGATCATTTCGGCGTGGGCCTTTTCCTGACCTGCGGGTGCACCGTCTTCGCAGTCGCAGGTGATGTCGAAAATCGGGCCCAATGTGTCTTGCAATGCGAGTGCCTTGCCAATGAGTTTTTCGCTACCGGCAAAGTGTTCACAAGACGGGATGACCGGAAACGGTTTTTCACCGGCAAAAAGCGCTTGGTTGGGATGAACGTTTGACATAGTGTCTCTCGAGTTATCGGCGGCGCGGAAGAAGTAGGGTGAGGTCCATCGACAGGACTTTGCTGTCGGGCGGGGCGGAAGCGAATGCGGTGCTGCTTGGATCAATGTTCTTGTAGGCGGCGAGCTCAATTTGGAGCGCGCCGACGTGTTCGTTGACCGTCCACGTCGCCAACGGTGTCGATGCTGCGTAGATCGTGTCACCCGCGAAGGTGGGGTTGAGGTGTGAGCCGCCGTTGATGGCCGCGATGGTTAGCGCATTCTCAAGACCGTCAAAGCTCAGCGCGCGCGCAATCGAGATAATCTGTCCGCCGTAGATCAGCCGCTTGCCAAAACGGCTCGCTGCCATGTGGTGCAAATCAAAATGCACACGCGCCGTGTTTTGGTAGAGCTTGGTGGCGAGCGTGTGATCGGTCTCATCAATCGTGATCCCCGCGGGATGTGCGATCGCTTTTGGCGGGCTGCCCTTGTTGACGACGTAGTCATCCCAAAACTTGTCACTACCGGTGGCGTCTGAAACGTCGTGGCGGGTCGCTGCGAAGGTCGTCTTGGCGCCAGTCAAGTTGTGCTCAGGCGTCGAGTGAAATTCCAGTCGTCCTTCAGCAGGTCCGATGGCATCGGGCGTTACCGCTTTCCGTCGATGCACCATCACCCAGCGCACCCACGTCAGCACTACTTCATCGCGCTGGTTGTAACAATTCGACCGCACATAAACCACACCCGTTTTGCCGTTGCTATTGCCCTTTAGGCCGACGACTTCTGACTCAGCGCGGAGCGTGTCACCGACATATACGGGTTGCACAAACCGACATTCGGCGTAGCCGAGGTTTGCGACGGCGTTGTACGAAATATCCGGTACGGTTTTGCCGAAGGCAATATGAAATACCAGCAGGTCATCGACGGGTGTACTGGGATAGCCGAGCGCTCGCGCAAACGGTTCACTGCAATGCAGCGGGTTGCGCGAACCGGTCAGCGCTTGATAAAGCGCGGTGTCGCCGTGCGTAAGGGTTCGCGGAATCGCGTGGACAAAGTGCTGTCCGACGGTGTAGTCCTCAAAAAAATATCCGCTGGATGGACGCATTGTTCGGAACGGCCGTTAGGCCGCCTCCAGTTCCTTGATCATTTGTGCCAGCGCAATGATTCGTTTTGACGCGGCGACGTGGTGCTGTTCAACTAGTCGGCCGTTCAGCATGATGGTGCCGCGACCGGCTTGATGGGCGGTCTCAAGCGCTTGGATCACCTCATAGGCAAAGGCAATTTCGGTGGCTTTAGGAGTGAACGCATCATTGCAGTAGGCCAATTGGTTTGGGTGCACCAACGATTTGCCGTCAAAGCCAAGGTCGCGTGTGAGTCGGCAGGCCATTTCAAAGGAGTGCATGTCCTTGATGTCGATACTGATGCCGTCTACCACAGCGCGTTTGTAGGCGCGGCCAACCAATAGGACGTGGGCGAGTGAGTATTGCAGCGGGATGCGATCCGGCGTCTTGCGGCCGTGCAGCTGCGTAATGAGGTCAGACGTGGCGAGAATCAAACATGCGATGCGATCGGATGCTGACGCGATGTCTTCGGCGCGCAGCACGGCAAGCGGGCTTTCGATCATGACCATGATCGGTAGGTGCGAACCGCCGGCGGCGTCCAACGCGGCGAGCGCATCGAGGACATCCTGCTTCGACTCAATGTTTGGAAACAGCACCGCGTCCACGCCAATCTTGGCGATGGCTTTGACGTCGTCCTGCCCCCAAGGAGAATCAAGATCATTCACACGCACGACCAATTCACGCCGGCCGTAGCCGCCGCTCAATATCGCCTCAACGACTTGATTGCGCGACAGTTCCTTGTTTTCGACCAGCACGGAATCGCCCAGGTCGAAAATGACGGAGTCGACTTTTAAGCTGCGTGCTTTATTCAAGAAGCGCGTAAAGCAGCCGGGTACGTAGAGCATGGAGCGGCGCGGGCGGAGGAAGGGCGTCATTGTGGAAAGGTAGTGGTTTAACGATTGCGAATGGTGCTGCGCTCTTTTGCTCGGGGTTGTATTGACGGTGGTCGGGGGAGAAAGATTTTTTGCGTTGCAACAATTCTACGACGCTGCGAAAAAAAGTCAATCAGACTTATATCTTATATAAGACATATTGCTTTTGAAGATGATAATATTTGTCCATGGAAAACCCGCAATCTCCGAACTCCGCAAATAACCTGCCCGGCCAACTATCGGGCGGGGGGGCGACATTTCAGCCCTTGTACGAGCAGATAAAGGCGCTGATTACTCGTAGCCTAGTGGCCGGTGAGTGGAAGCCCGGTGAGGTGATCCCCTCGGAGTTTGAGTTGGCTAGAAGGTTTGGCGTCAGCCAGGGAACGGTGCGTAAGGCAATCGATGCGCTGGCTGCGGAATTCATCGTCGTACGCCGCCAGGGCAAGGGTACTTTTGTCGCGACGCATACGGCACCAACACATCAGTACCGGTTCCTGCGCGTACGCGCAGACGGCGCTGATCTCGATAGCGCCAAACATCATCCGCGCACCACATTTATCGGGCTACAGAAAGCCAAGGCCGATAGCAATAGTGCTGCCAAACTGGCGCTGCGGCTCAACCAGTCAGTCTCGATCATCTCCAGGCTGCTGGTGTTTGACGGTCGGCCACTCATCTTTGATCAGATCGTGTTGGCGCAGTCGGTATTTCCCAATCTGACCATGGAGAAGCTGGTCGCCTCACAGGGCTCAATCTACAGCTTCCTCGAGGCGGCGTATGGCGCCAGGATGGTTCGCGCGGAAGAGAGTATCAAGGCCGTCGGCGCAAATAAACTCGCCGCAAAACATCTCGGCGTTCCGGTAAGCACGCCGCTTCTGAGCGTGGATCGCGTTGCTTATACCTATGGTGACAAACCGGTTGAGTGGCGCCGCGGCCTCTGTCTCACCGATGGCTACTCGTACTACAACGATTTGGCCTAGCCCGCTACTTACGTCAGCTTCCGAGTTGCTGTCTTACCGCGCGTACGAGCCAGTCGTTTAGGCTGAGGCCGGCAGCTTGCGCCGCGATCAATGCTTCGGCGTGTGTTTCCGGGGGGAGACGCAACAACACTTTTCCGCCGGCTTGCTTCTGCGGGTTGATACCAGCTTCCCGGCACACCGATAAGTAGTGATCGATCGCAAACTCGAAATCGCCGCGGAGTTCGTCAACACTCGCGCCATGGAACGAGATGTGCTCGGCGAGCCCCAGCACACTACCCGCAAAGACACGATCAGCCTCGTCGTAGTCAATGCGCGCGAGATAGCCCTTGTAGCGCATGATGTTTTTCATCTGGAAAATTGCCGCATGTTTTGCTTTCTGTGCTGATCTACAGCAAGGTATTTGAATGATATCAATAAGTGATACTACAATATTTTTTTGTCCCTT
>JBIIYQ010000139.1:0-7233 GCA_044346745.1 Usitatibacteraceae bacterium
ACCGATAGGTTCATCGTCTTGTAACAACCCGACTTGCTTTCCATCGCAACACTCCTTTGTAGACTTCACAATATTGTGTTGCACTAATTATTTGAAACCGCCAAGCTTCTATTGAGGCGGCAACTAAACATGGGAAACCATTTCAGCCACCCCCGTTCCCGCGTAGGCGGGAACCCAATTTTTTTAACGCGGCAGATTTCGATATTAGGCTCCCGCCCAGCGCAACCCCTGTGGTTGTTCGTGGGAGCGGGGCTTTCTTAATTGTTCATATTTAATTGCCGGATCAATGAAAACCTCAAAAATTGGTCATTCCCGCGCAGGAGGGAATGACCGGGTTTTTAGAAGCTCCCAAATCGGCTACTCCTGCATCATCTTCCAATATTGATACTTGAGCGTCGCTGCGCAGCCAACAATCATCGCGGCCAGCGCGAAGAAGGAACCCACAGCAAGTGTCGACAGGCCGGTGACGCCCTGGCCGATGGTGCAACCCATCGCGGTGACACCGCCGACCCCCATGAGTACCGCACCAACAAGATGATTGCGTGTGTCATCTACACTCGCAAAACCTTCCCAGCGGAATCGTTTAAACACGAGTGAATAGACAAACGCGCCGAGAATCATGCCGGTGACCGACGCAATACCGAAGGTC
Source organism: Usitatibacteraceae bacterium (assembly GCA_044346745.1). Classification (GTDB taxonomy): domain Bacteria; phylum Pseudomonadota; class Gammaproteobacteria; order Burkholderiales; family Usitatibacteraceae; genus UKL13-2. The sequence goes on from JBIIYQ010000139.1 coordinate 650, forward strand.
ACGGCAAGCGACTTGTCACTCCACAACATCAACAGTTCTAATGAGTAGGCGATTGGCGCGACGAATGTGATCGACTCCGCAGTCCGACTATTCGTTCCAAAGAAGACCATCTCTAACGTGTCTTGATTTTCACCAAAGCCGATCTTGGCCGTGATGTACCAACCGGCGACCGCTGCCAGTCCGTAGCCAAGTCCGCCAAGCCAGCCGTCGATCGATGAACGAAATTCGCGGCCCATCAACACCCAGATCAACATTGCGCCGGCAATCACCGACGCCGCGCCTATCTGCGCCGTCTTCTTGCTAATGCCGAGAATGGTGGCGACCAAGGTGCCAAACTCTTGCGTGGCGACGCCCGACGCCGCGAGATCGACCGCCACCTTGTCAATTGAGGCGACACGCCACACGCCAAATAATCCCTTCATCGTCATGTATGCGGCGACGCCGAGAAACACAAGAACCACTATGGATTTCACGTTGCCGCCACCGATGCGCACCAGTGTGCGACTGCCGCAGCCAGACGCCAACGTCATGCCGATGCCAAACATGAGCCCGCCGACGATATAGGAAAGCCACGTCACGCTGGGGCGGACATAAAACGCCTTTGATAGGTCGATGATTTCCAAGGCATACATCGTTTGTGCGCCGATGATCGCTACCGCCATCGCCAACACCCACATACGCATCCGTGACCAATCGTTCATGTTGACGATGTCAGAGACCGCGCCGAGTGTGCAGAACTGGGTCCGCGCCGAAATGGCGCCGAGCACAAACGCAACGGCAAAAGATAACCAAGCGACGGTGGTAGCCAAGTTAGTAACAGCAGAAGTGGTGGAATTCATGCCGCCATTTTACGCGGGTGCAGCCCTCGGTAGAAGTTGGCGACGCAGAAACGTCGTTAAACCTTGGTAGAGGTATCGACGTAACGCGTGGGGTCCGCAATCCCGGCTGCCATGAATCCTTCGCGGCGCAGGCGACACGAGTCACATTTTCCGCAGGCGCGACCGAGTGCGTCAGCCTGGTAACACGACACCGTCATCGCGTAATCCACGCCGAGCCGGGTGCCTTCCCGTACGATATCAGCCTTCGACATATGAATTATGGGTGTGTGGATGGTGAGTCGATATGCGTCGTTCTCCGCTTCCACCCCGGCACGTGTGGCGAGCCGTGCCATCGTTTGGAAAGCCGCGACATATTCTGGCCTGCAATCCGGGTAGCCCGAATAGTCAACCGCGTTCATTCCGGCGAAGATACTGGTCGCGCCCAATGTCTCGGCCCACGCCAATGCGAGTGATAAAAATATCGTGTTGCGGGCAGGAACATACGTCACAGGAATTCCGCCGCTGGACTCAGCCGGCGTGGAAACCGGCACGTCGATGGAGTTGTCGGTCAGCGCGGATCCACCCCATTGGGTGAGATCAAACTTGAGCACGCGGTGCTCCTTTGCCTCAAGCGCCGCCGCCACGCGTGCCGCAGCGTCAAGCTCGGTCTTGTGGCGTTGGCCATAATCAAACGATAACGCGAATGCCTGATAACCCTGTTCACGCGCAATCGCCAAGACCGTAGCTGAGTCTAGGCCACCGGAGAGCAGCACAACTGCCTTTTTCTGCACGTCCAGCCTCATACGCCCCGCTTCTCCCCCCAAATGATTTTGTGCAATTGCACCTGCATACGGACCTCTAACTTGTCACGCAATACCCACTCTGCAAGCTTGCTGTAATTGAGCTCTTCAAACGCAGGCGAAAGTAGAACTGGACAAACATCGTTCAACTTTCGCTCACTAATCATTGCGTTGGCCCAACGGTAGTCGTCTTCCGAGGTCAAGACAAATTTCAATTCGTCAGACTGACGTAGATGCGCCAGATTCGACCATTGATTTTTTTCCACCTCTCCCGAGCCCGGCGTCTTGATATCGACAATTCGTGAGACGCGTCGATCAACCGCTGACACATCGAGCGCGCCGCTTGTTTCCAGCGAGACCGAGTACCCCGAATCACAAAGGCGCGTGAGCAAGGTAAAACAACTCTTTTGCGCAAGCGGCTCGCCGCCCGTCACACAAACGTATTGCGCGCCGTGTGTTGCAACTTCCGCCATGACGTCATCGATGGTCCGGGTCTTACCTTCGTGGAACGCATAAGCGGTATCACAATACCCGCAGCGCAATGGGCAGCCCGTCAGACGCACAAAAACCGTTGGCAGCCCCACGCGCGAGGATTCGCCCTGCAGCGAAAAGAAAATCTCGTTGATGCGAATTTCGTTCGAACGCGTGTGCACAAACTCGCTCGGTTTGGCAAAAGCGACTTCGCGCGCTGCGGTGGTGTTCATACCGATCCGCCTTCGGCTAGGTTGTACGAGGCTCCACCTTCGGCGGCGCTGTCAGCGGCAGGAATCAAGTTTGGTGTCATGATGAAAGCCCCTTAGCGGCGCAGGCCTGAGAGTCGCGTTCGCGCCTTTGCGGCGGCGTCCGACCCGGGGTATTTGGCGATGATGTCTTCGTAGCTGTTACGCGCTGAGCCGGCGTCACCCATTTCGGCTTGCACACTCGCAATTACCAGCAATGCGTCTGGCGCTTTGCCTGATTCGGGATACTTCTTGATCAAATTTTCTTGCGTGGTGCGCGCTTCTCGGTAGTCCTTTAAGTTGAACTGGCAGAGGCCAATCCAGTACATCGCATTTGGTGCCAGCTGGCTTTGTGGGTAGTCGGCGTAGAAGGTGTTGAACGCACGGATGGCGGCAGCAAAATCGCCCCGACGAAAGGCATTCGTGCCGACGTCGTAGGACTTGTTTTCTTTTTCGCGCTGCGCAGCCTCGGCTGCCGCGATAGCAGCCGCACCGGTGGGCACGAGTAATGGCGGGGTGGTTGGGGCATTTATGCCTGAAACAGCCCCACCAGCTTGCACTTTTAACTCCACCGCGCCAGCAGAGGCGACACCGCTTGCTGAAGGAGGCACGGAAGTCGGTGTGCCAAAACTCGTTGCCGGTGGCACACTGGTGGTCGGCGCAGTGCTGCCCTCTAACAACCGTAGGCGGGTATCGATATCGACATAAAAGTCACGCTGGCGCTTTTGTAAATGCTCATTCTGATTTGCCAGCACCTCCGTCTGCCCACGTAGACGCGCAATCTCGGCATTCAACAGCTCGATCTGATTGAGCAACTGGATGATGCCAAGATTCTTGATCGACTCTTCCAGCCTCAAGAACTTGGCGTCATTGTCCTTGTTCTGCGCCTCGACTTTCTCTGCGAGCAACTTGATGCTCTTGCGCGCCTCGTCGTCATCGAACAGACCAGCGTGGACCGAGGTGATGGAAAGGCACAAAACTGTCGTCGCCAACGCCGCGCGACGAGTCCAATTCTGGAATGCTGTCTTCACCTTTTCACCTCCTCACATGCACACTTGACTCACTTATTCGCCGTCGTACACAATTTCAACGCGTCGATTCTGTGCCCACGCTTCTTCAGTACCGCCTTGCGCGCGTGGCTTGTCCTCACCGAAGCTGACTGTCTCCATACGGTCGTTGGCAACACCCAACAAGTTCATCGCTTTACGAACCGCATCAGCACGTCGCTGGCCGAGTGCCATGTTGTATTCCCGCGAACCACGTTCATCCGCATGACCTTCGAGGCGAATCTTGCGGTCGCGATTGTCTGCCAAGTATTTGGTGTGCGCCAGCACGATGGCCTGGAACTCAGACTTCACGGCGTCCTTGTCATAGTCAAAGTAGATGATCCGCTTGGACAACACACTGTTCGGATCTTTAAGCGGATTCACGGTCGGCGTTGCGACCGGTGCCACCGGCTTGGCCGTGGGGGTGGTCGGTGCAGTGGTGGTCGTTGTCGGGGCGGTGCGGGTCTCCACCGGTACTTCTTTGGCCGGCTCCTTGCTGGCGCAGGCGGCGAGCAACACCGCTGAGATTGCCATCATGGCTAATGAGAGTTTCTTTTTCATCTTTGCGCTCCTTGAATAAGCTGGCCCGAAAACGAACCAAAAGTTAAACCGACGACTTCACTACGATTGCAAAGAGACCAAAAACGCGGCCTCTTCAGCTGATCTACTGCTCACAACCTAAACGTTACACCAAATCTACCGGGCGACGGCTGCCGCCTGCGGGTATGGCCCCCACGCAGGCTCACGAACGTCACCATTCTGCGACGTCAGACGCTGCTTTATTCGCCCGTCCACTGACACGGATCCCAGACTGCCTTTACCGGCGACCTTAGATTCAAACAAGATGCTGCGCCCATTCGGTGAAAAGCTGGGGCTGTCGTCGCGCGGCCCATCAGTGAGGACATTGATGATGCCACTGGCGAGCTCCAGCGTTGCAATGCGCAGGCGGCTCGAAGCATCACGCGTCACAAATGCGACCAATTTTCCATCTGGGCTTAAGCGCGGGCTGGTGTTGTAGTTGCCTTCAAACGTGAGGCGCTTCGCGTCACCGCCTGCGAGAGGGACCGAATAAAGCTGCGGCCCGCCTGATCGATCGGAGAAGAAAATAATTGTTTTGCCATCCGGGGTGAACGAGGCACCGCTGTCGATGGAACTACTTTGTGTAAGCCGGCGTGGCTCACCGCCCGCAGCGGGTATCACGTAAATCTGTGAAACCGCATCACGCGATAACGCCACCGCAAGTTGGCTGCCATCCGGCGACCAAGAAGGCGCGTAGTTATCGCCCTTGAAGTTCGCCACCACCCGCCGTTGTCCGGTCAATAGATCTTGCACAACGACGTTTGACTTACGCGACTCAAAGGTGACGTAGGCTAGTTTGTTACCATCTGGCGACCACTTCGGGCCGCCGATCGGCTCCAACGAGGACAACACGGTTTGCGGATTAAAGCCATCTGCGTCAGCCACCTGCAGTTCAAACCGTTGGCCGCGCTTGAGAACATAGGCAACTTTTGTCGAAAAGACACCGCGTTCGCCTGTCAACTTCTCGTAGATCTCATCGGAGACTTTGTGCGCCGTGCCGCGAAACTGCGTGGCGGAAACCACGATCGACCCGGAGGCAATTTGGGTCTGCTTCGCTACGTCGAACAAACGGTAACGAATTTCAAAGCGCCCATCCGGCTGGGCGGTGATGCCGCCAATCAGCAGCGCCTCGGCGGTGCGGCTGGTCCAGTCGACGAAGTTAACCTCAGAAGGCTCGGTCGGCAGCACGCTGATTGCGCCGGTCGTGACGATTCTGAACAGACCGGTGCGTGCAAGATTGTTGATGATGATCGGCGTGAAGTTTTGCGGCGCCTGCGCCTCGCCACGAAACTCAACGATGGCAACCGGAATCTGCCGCCCGGCGCTGGTGGTGACATCGATGGTGAGCTGCGCGTGTGCAGTTGCGGAGATGATCATGGCCAACACGCCCACCATCAACCCCAGGAATTTTGCTGTAAGTTTTTTTATCATTGCTACCGTTCGTGCTTGATATTCAAAAAAAGTTCGCGCTGGCGCCCAAGTATTTCTGGATTATCCGGTACCGGCCACTGACGGATGCCATTGATTGCACGTTCGACAGCATCGTCGTAGGCGCGATTTCCGGAAGGATTGGCAACAGTCGCCTCAAATACGGAGCCGTTGGTCAACAACCTAACGCGCACCTGGATGATCGGCTGACCGGTGACACTATCCGGGATATTCGCGCGGTTCCGAATCAACGCCGCGATTTTTCCAGTGTAATCGCTGATCGCCTTATCACGTGCGCTTTGCGCTGCGGCCGCCCGGGCTTCGGCCTCCTGACGCACCTTGTCAGCTTCGGCCTTGCGTTTCGCCTCGTCCGCTTTACGTTGTTTGTCTTCCTCGGCCTTACGTTTATCCTCGGCGCGCTTCTGCTCGTCACGCTTCTTCTGCTCCGCGGCAAGTTTCTCCTCTTTCTCGCGCTTGAGCTTTTCTTCACGCTCCTTCTTTGCCTTCAGCGCGATATCCGCTTTGTTTGGCTCAACGGCCTTCGGCTCGGGAGGCGCTTTTTGTATCCGCTCGGCCGGCGGAGGCGGCGGTGGCGGTGGCTCTGGCTCCGGCGCGGGTGCAGGCTCCGGTGTTGGGTTAACCGCCGGCGGCAAGGTGCTCCAAAGCTCTGCGGAAATCGGCGAGGGCATCTTTACCTGCCACGAAACGCCAAAGACAATCAGCGCAAAAAAGCCGACGTGAACCACCAGCGCAAACGCGCCGGCAACCGCACGCCCAGGCTCTGGACGGGCTTGTAGCACCGAGCGCCCGGTCGCGGACAGTTTGGGAGGCGAATGTGGAGGTAAATCGGGTGGAAGCGTGGCGGCCATCAAGCGTTTGGCATCAAAGATTTATGTCGCGGGCTTGGCCAACAATCCCACACGCTTCACCTGGCCTTTTTGCAGCGTGTCGAGAACGCCAATAACAACTTCGTAACGCAGGTCTTTGTCGGCCGAAATCACCACCGCTTGGTCAGCATGTTTGGCTTGAATTGCCTTAACCGCTGCGAGCAACTCGTTCTTACCAACACTCTGCTCACGCCCGCCCTGTTGCCGGTCTACCAAAGTGATGCCACCATCTTTACTGATCCGAATTTCCAGCGGCGCAACCGTTGGATTAAGTGCTTGCCCGACACTTGGCAAATCGATCTGCCCA
>JBIIYQ010000140.1:0-7226 GCA_044346745.1 Usitatibacteraceae bacterium
CACGCATCAAGTCCCGCGAGCAAAAGCGTAAAGAGGACAAGGAAGGCAAAGAGGTGCCGCTCGACGAACCAATCATCTAACAAAAGCGATTTGATAGACTTATCCACAGATTCAGATTCAAAATGCAGCAATCGGTCCTAGGTCAAATTTGAATCGGCAGCCTGGGTCAATATTGAAGCGGCGCGAACACTTTTGAGGGGCATTTGGAAAATCATACACCAATGATGCAGCAGTATCTCGGCATAAAGCGCGACTATCCCGATACGCTGATCCTGTATCGAATGGGGGATTTTTACGAGCTGTTTTTTGATGACGCGGTGAAAGCCGCGAAACTGCTCGACATCACACTGACCACACGCGGCCAGTCAGGTGGGCGACCGATCAAAATGGCGGGCGTGCCGTTCCACGCGGTTGAGCAGTATTTAGCCAAACTGGTCAAACTTGGCGAGTCTGCGGTGATTTGTGAGCAGGTCGGTGAAGTGACCGGCAAAGGCCCGGTCGCGCGAGCCGTAACACGCATCATCACGCCCGGCACATTGACGGATAGCGCGTTGATGCCGGCCGAAAGAGATGTGTTGGTCGCATCCGTATTTGCGCATGACAATATCATCGGACTCGCGTCATTGTCGTTGGCGAGCGGGCAGTTTTGTTTGCGTAGTTCGAGTCGCTCAGCGATTCAATCGGACATTGAGCGCCTTCAACCCGCCGAACTCATCGCGCCCGACAGTTTCTTCGACGCTGCCGAGGCAATTGCGAGTGTTCCAGGTACAGGCAGAGTCGCGGTCACGCGACTCGCCGAGTGGCAGTTTGATCTACAGACTGCGACCAAGCTTCTAACCTCACAGTTCGGCACGAAGGACCTCGCAGGATTCGGTGTCGAGGGTATGGACACTGCCGTGTGCGCAGCGGGTGCGCTGCTGGGCTACGTCCAGCAGACGCAGCGTTCAGCACTGCCGCATCTTGCAGGTTTGCGTGTCGAACGTGAAGACGCGTTTGTGCGAATGGACGCCGCCACCAGACGTAATCTAGAAATCACCGAGACCATCCGCGGCGAGCCGGCACCAACTTTGTTCTCGGTACTAAACTCCACCGCCACGGCGATGGGTACCCGGCGACTTCGCGAATGGCTGCACAGCCCGCTGCGGGATCACAGCGCAATTTCAGCGCGTCACCTTGCGTCACGAGGTGTTGCGCCGGTTGCCGATGGCGTCCAACAAATCATTGGTGAGTGGGCAGATATTGAACGTATCACCACGCGCATTGCGCTCAGAACAGCGCGACCCCGCGATCTCGCCGCGCTGCGTGCCGCTTTAGCGTCGCTGCCAATGTTACGCAACGTCATGTCTGAACTTGAAACCCCAGCATTGGCGGACATCTCCAAGGCATTTTTGCTGGAAACGGCCGTCTTTACTTGTCTTGCCGAATCGATCGCAGACGAGCCGGCAAACATGGTTCGCGATGGCGGCGTAATCCGCGACGGGTTTGACGCAGAGCTCGACGAACTGCGCGGAATGCAAACCAATGCCTCGGGATTTCTGCTGCAACTAGAAGCGCAGGAACGTGAACGCACTGGCATTGCCAACTTGCGTGTTGAGTACAACCGGGTGCACGGCTTTTTCATTGAAATCACACAAGGACAGCTCGACAAGGTACCCGACAACTATCGTCGTCGGCAGACACTAAAAAACGCCGAACGATTCATCACGCCTGAACTGAAGGCTTTCGAAGACAAAGCGCTCTCCGCGGGTGAACGTGCTCTCACACGCGAGAAGTTTTTGTATGAACAGGTGCTAGACAAACTCGCGCCGCATATCTCGCCACTGCATCAGCTTGCACAGGCCATCGCTGAGCTCGACGTTTACTGCGCAAACGCGCGTAACACGGTTGCGCTGAAGTTAACCCAGCCGGTGTTTGTGCCCGACGACCGGCTACATATCGAAGGCGGTCGTCATTTGGTGGTCGAAAGCCAGGTCGAGAGTTTTATTCCGAATGATTGTGATTTGTCTCGTTCGCGACAACTCCTGCTGATTACCGGTCCCAATATGGGCGGCAAGTCGACCTATATGCGGCAGGTTGCGCAAATCGCGCTATTGGCACACACGGGCTTGTTTGTGCCAGCAGTGCGCGCAGAACTGGGGAACATCGATGCCATCATGACCCGGATCGGTGCCTCTGACGATCTTGCCGGCGGCAGATCAACCTTTATGGTGGAGATGACCGAGGCGGCGGCAATACTCAATACTGCGACCCGCCACAGTCTTGTACTCATCGACGAAATCGGGCGGGGTACGTCGACCTTTGATGGTTTATCACTGGCCTACGCAATCGCGCGTTATCTGGCCGAGACCTCGCGGTCTTACACGCTGTTTGCCACGCACTATTTTGAGTTAACGCGTTTAAACGCCGAACTGCCAAACTTGGCCAACGTTCACCTTGACGCGGTCGAGTCGCGGGACAAAATTGTGTTCTTGCACAAGCTTGAAGCCGGCCCCGCCAATCAAAGTTACGGGTTGCAAGTTGCCCAACTGGCGGGGGTTCCGCGCGCGGTGGTGCGAGTCGCGCGGAAACAGTTAACTGAACTAGAAATGTCATCACAACATCAAAGTGCACAGCGCGACCTGTTTGCTCCCAGCCGAGAGGAGACGGTCAAGAACGACGCCGCGTTGGAGCATCCGATCTTTGATGAACTGCGTGACGCAAAACCCGATGAGATGAGCCCTCGCGATGCGCTGGCACTTTTGTACAAGTTGAAATCCGCCCTTGGAGACGATGTTGCTTAAATATTTTGCAGTCACGCTTGTTCTCGCATCTGTCCTCCAACTGGGTGGTTGCGCGACGCAGCCCATTACACCCAGCGGGCAGAACAATTTTCAGTTTGGTTTGATTGGCGACCAGCAGTACAACGAATCGGAAGAGCGCCAGTTTCCGCTTTTACTCGCGGCGATGGATCGGGAGCCGTTGGCTTTTGTGGTTCATGTCGGCGACTTCAAAGCGGGCTCGAACGCGCCTTGCACCGATGCATTGTTCGCGCGCCGCTTCCAGGAAATTAATCAATCCAAACATCCCCTGATCTTCACTCCGGGCGATAACGACTGGGTCGATTGCCGTCGGCCGACCAACGGCGTGATGAATCCGCTAGAGCGACTGAATAAACTGCGCGAGATATTCTTTGCCAAGCCACAATCCCTTGGCCAGTCAACGATCAAACTGACATCGCAGGCAGAGACTTTTGCGAGCGACCCGGTGTTGTCGCGGTACGTAGAAAACACGATGTGGGTGCAAGGCGGTGTGGTCTTCGTCACTCTGAACATTCAGGGAAGTAACGATAACGTCGGCTTTGACCGCGAGAACGATGCGGAGCAGCTTGAGCGCACAAGAGCCAATTTGGCATGGCTAAACGTCGCGATCGAGCGTGCGCGCCGCGCAGACATCGTTGGAATGGTGATGTTTTTACAGGCGAATCCCGGCTTTGAGGAGCCGCCCACAGCGGTGGCAAAATCCGCATACGTGCCATTCCTGCAAGCCTTCGAGCGTGAGATTGAGAAGTTCGGTAAGCCGACCTTATTCGTCCATGGAGACACCCACGAGTTCCGTGTTGACCGTCCCTATCGCAGCCCCTTAAACAAGCGGGCTATCGAAAACGTGACACGAGTCGAAGGTTACGGTTCGCCCCGCGTGAATTGGGTTCGTATTGGTGTCGATGAGAACAACAGACAGCAACCGTTTCAAATTTCATCGGGCGAATTTGTGCCTTTGCGGGAATAAACCCACCCTAGTGATGAACGCCATGCGCGCCGTGCGGATGGCCGTGCGCAATCTCTTCGCTTGATGCATTTCGCACTTCGGCGACGACGCACTTAAAGATCAGTCGCTCACCTGCCAGTGGGTGGTTGCCGTCAACGACCGCCTGTCCGTCAGCAATATCGGTGACGGTGTAGATGATCCAACAATCATCGTCTTCGCCTGGCGGAAGCCCCTCGAACTGCATACCAACTTCGAGATTCGGTGGAAACACGCTGACCGGCTCGATGCGAATGAGATTCTCATCGTAAACGCCAAAGGCGTCCGGCGGGTCGAGCGAAATTGCAAACTCACTGCCGACGGACTTGCCAACCAAGCCCTCTTCGACTTTGGGGAAGATGCCGTCGTAGCCGCCATGCAGATACGCGAGTGTTGCGCCCGATTCGATTGACTCACCATCGCTATCGGTTAAGTCATAGGTGAGGGTTACCACTGTATCTTTGGCGATCAATAACATCACTGGAGTCCAATGGGGGAATAGGGGTGAACGAGACCGCGCTTGCGGCAATTCTCTCGCTTGAGGCGGAATGGGAACGGTCGCGCTAACGACAAAGCGTATTCTACCCTTGCTTGACTCAGTGCCTGCGGAGTTGCCGGATCAGCCTCAGCACGTCCTTAACGTGTTCTCGCGGATTAGCTTCACTAAGGATGTGACGCAATATGCCTTCTTTGTCAATGACAAATGTGCATCGCTTGACGCCGCGTTGAATACCGTTCGCGTTGGCCTGCTCCATAAGCACGTCGTACATACGCGACACTTCGCATTCAGCGTCGGAGAGAAGTTGCAACGAAATGCCGTGTTTATCGCGAAACTCTTCATGCACGAGACAGTCATCACGGGAGACACCAAAAACCACCGTATTGCACTCGGTAAACTCGTCTTCATGGTCAGAAAATTCGATTGCTTCCCTCGTACAAACCGGCGTTCCGTCTTTTGGGTAAAAATACAGCACCACATTTTTCTTGCCACGAAATGACGAGAGGCGAACAATCTCCATACTCGCATCAGGCAATTCAAACGACGGTGCATCGGTACCAATCTGCAACATAGCAGCACTCGCTTCGCGGTATCTACATCAACATGTAAAGAATCTGCGCTGATCAACTCATTTGATTCTAATCCAAAAGCTCGGTGTTTTTGCAATAACTAAATGCAAGTTTCGTCAGCGCACACATTCCTCTCCCTCAGCAAAACATGAACAACCTATCTGGGTTATCAACAGCCGTCGCACCGATGCTTTCGATCGGTCCTATCTCCATTACGAATTTTTTACAACATTACTGGCAGAAGCGCCCTCTCTTGGTTCGGCAGGCGTTTTCGGCAAGTTCCATGTTCGCACCTCTCACAAATGATGAAATCCTAACGCTCGCAACCTACGATGAAGCGGAAAGCCGCCTGATAACGAAGTCGGGAAAAATTTGGACACTCGCGCATGGGCCTTTCAGCCGCAAGCAAATCAACACGTTGAAGAAGTCTGTGCATCCGTCAGGCGACAAATGGACTGTATTGATTCAAGATACACAGCACTTTTCACACGAAGCCCATCAGTTGTTGGCGAGATTTTCCTTCCTGCCATATTCAAGAATCGACGACCTGATGGTTAGTTATGCCAACAAAGGCGGCGGCGTTGGCCCGCACGTCGATTCCTACGACGTTTTTCTCCTGCAAGGTAGGGGGCAACGTCGCTGGCAAGTTTCGTCACAACCAGATCCCACCCTCGTCGCCAACGCGCCGCTAAAAATTTTGAAGCGATTCAAAGCGGAACAGGATTGGCTACTGGAAGAAGGTGACATGCTATATCTACCGCCAGGGTTTGCTCATCATGGGGTGGCCGAAACCGACGGCTGCGTGACTTGGTCCATCGGCTTCCGAGCGCCCAGCTACCAAGAGCTGCTTGACGCCTATCTTGACCACCTGCGTGACAGCCTGACCATCGATGGCCGCTACACCGATGCAGACCGAAAACAGGTCGCCGCACCGGCCTACATTGAGCTGTCACTAAAGCAGCCGCTTGCAAAACATCTCCAACTGAGTCTTCACCCGTGTACGATGGCAAGAGCTATCGGTGCGTTTATCGGCTGCTATCTCACACAGCCAAAGTCTCACGTCGAATTTGATGCGCCGGGAAGATCGTTGTCGCCGGCAGCATTCTGCAAACGGGCCTTGCAACATGGTGTACGACTCAATTTGCGGTCCCGTCTATTGTTCGACGAAGTGGGCTTCTACCTGAATGGTCGCCCAATGCGTTTTTCCCCGTCGTTAGCCGCACGGGAACAATCACAGATGCAGCGTCTCGCGAACACGAGGCACCTTTCGGATTCCGGGTTAAAGCTTCGCTTGTTGCAGCGACTGTATCCTTACTGGCGAAGCGGTGAGATCGAAATTTGCAATTAGTCGTCACGGAGTGCGAAATGAATAGCGCTACAAGTCCGATTTATCGTGTCATGAATACGAACAGCGAGGCCCGGGACGCCGTCGCGTCGCTGATCGCGTCGGCAAAACAGGAGCTGATGATTTTTGATCGGACGCCCATCGCATTACGTGAACGTGGGCTCGGCAAGCCCGAGGTCAACGAGCAAATGCGGTCTATGCTGCTTGGTGGAAAGTACCGCAAGATTCGCATCGCCCTTCATGAGGTTCAGAGCCTTGAGAGTGAGTTGCCAAGACTCGTTTCGCTAATGGGACACTTCGGCGGACAGGTTATGATCCACCAAGTCACTGGGGCGGCACGACAAATTGAGGATGTTTTGTTCTTGGCGGATGGTGACTCCGTTTGGCGCAAACCCGTCTACTCGCATCCGCGGTCAGTAATGAACTTTGGTGACAAAGCAAGCGCCAAGCCATACCTCGAGCGATTCGAGGAAATTTGGGGCTCGTCCGAACTCGCCATCACAGATCGTCGGTCGGGACTTTAGGCGTCCGCTAATTTTGTTGCCTTGTAGCCTTTAGCCGCAGGCTTAACCCCCCAGGGGGCAAACAGTATTTTCCAATCGTAAGATGCGTCTGAAGCCGTTTCTTTTTAAGCGGCGACTTTGGATCTACGGTTGAAGGAATGGAAGAGACGTTTCTTTGCCTCTTGGACTTGTTTTGCTGCGTCATTATCGCTCAGTGCTATCGCGAGCTGTGAGAGGTGTTTCGGGTCGACGTCTGGCCTGAGGTGATTGGCGTAGTTGTGAATCGATTGCAGTCGTTCATACGGCGTGGCGATTTGATTGTGTGGGTAGGTCTTTTTAATCTTTCCTTTAGCGTCCGGGGTAGCCACAGCGAAGTAACAGGGCCGGTGGAAATTGCGGTAAGGGTTGAGGACATCGCGGTACCAGCCAAAAATTCTCGGATTTGCTCAATTGTGTCGAGCCGTGCGTCGTTCATGTCGATGACCATTTCTGGATAATCGACCCAAAATCCTCATTTCAGACGCAGATGC
>JBIIYQ010000044.1:0-22273 GCA_044346745.1 Usitatibacteraceae bacterium
GTTCGTTGGCAAACCAATCACCAATGGATTTCAACGCAGCCTTTATAAACACATTAAAGCAGGAGAAAATCTAACTCGCAACCTCAACACGCCAATCCATGGCGTCCGGATTTTTGAGCCTCTCCATAGTTGCCTTGGACGTCCCGTCTAGACCACACGCCATAGCTCTGGTCCAACTGCTCGGTCCCGAGGCGCATTTCTATAAGGTCGGGCTACAGTTGCTTACCGCGGAAGGCCCCGCCGTAGTTCGTGAGCTTCTCGCTCTCGGCAAAGACGTCTTTCTAGACCTCAAGCTTCACGAGATTCCCAACTCCGTTGCTGCAGCAATCCGTGCCGCTGGCAATCTCGGGGTTTCCATGGTCACTGTTCACGCATCAGGTGGGTCCGCCGTGCTCCGTGCCGCCGTTGCCGCCGCAGCACCGTTCCCCAGGCTCAAGGTTCTCGCACTCACGGTCATCACCAGTCTTACGGACAACGATCTTCCAGAAGTGGGCCTTGCCCCGTCTGTTCAAGGGCAAGTGGAGCGTTTGGCCAACCTTGCCGCGAGTTGCGGTTGCCATGGTGTCGTAGCTTCGGCCAACGAGGCGGCGTATCTGGCGAGTCAGCTTCCAAAAGGCATGCTCATCGTTACTCCAGGCATTCAGTTCGCGACCGCGGCCGGGAACGACCAAGCGCGCATCGCCACGCCGGAGTTTGCGCGGCAGTCGGGCGCAACATACATCGTGGTTGGTCGCTCCATCACAGAGGCATCCAATCCACAGGCAGCATTCCGGGTTGCTCTTGTAGGCATGGGGGGCGAGAGTGCGGGCTAACCAATGGCTCGAGCGGACAGCCGGCCAGCGGTGCTGGCCGGTACCCTTCGCGCTGTGCGCTACGGCTGCCGCTCAGCCACAACGTTAGGCCTCACAAAACATGACTCCCGAGCAGTTTGAACAACTCAAGAAGAATGCCCTGGCGAGTGGGCGCAAAGACTTTGCAGAGATTGCACACAATCTGATAGATGAACTCTTCCCAATACGCACACGCAAAGGCGGCGGAGCTACACCGAGCACGGTCACATTCAAGGGTAAGACTCAGCGCTTCTTGTCGGGCAAGGAAGGCTATGTCTGGCTTGTGGACCAGTTCGGCTTGCACCAGAGAGGCATCTTCGCCGAGTACGAGGAATTTCACAGGAAGCGCAAGTCAAGTGGGTGTCGCCTTGCGCAAACACCAGAGGGTCTTTTCCCCGCTGGCTCCAGCCGCTTGGAAACTGCGAGCAACTACGCTGCGGTCGTCGGTGGTTGGTGCGTCGACGCGAATCTAAACCATGTTGGTAAGTTTGCGCTTTTGCTCCAACTTGGAGATCTGGCCAGGCTAAAGTACCCGGATGACTGGGATTTCGAAGCTGAAGGCAGCACCGAGGATCTGGCTGAACGACAAAAGGCAGTGGTCAGAGCAGAGGAAATGCTTCAAGAACTGCTGGCGATGTGAGGCCTAACCATTCGCTCAACCTGCGATAGCGCTCCGATGACTTTGCCAAGACCGCAGGCGTGCTGTTTTGAATAGCATGAACACACATCGCGTTGAATAAGTGATGCGCCGCTTCGTGTCGCCTTTTCTTGCGAAGTCGTAATCGTTACTTGTAACAGTTGCCCGTTTACTGACAGAAGGTCTCTCACATGGTTCTTGAATGCGTTCATGAATTCGTTTCGTTAGTGGCACCTAAGGTGGCGCACAGACCGAAGCGTCGCTGCAGTGGCGTTGGATCAGGGTCGTGCCCCGTGAAACGGCGATAGGCCTCTTCCGCTGGTAGGCGATGGCCGACGCTTAGGATGTTATCGATCCAAGCCTTGGCTGTTACCAAGTCGTAGATGCCTTCTGGCGACGCTTCGAAGGTTCGGATCGCGTCGGCTGCCATGACATCGGCCCAAAGATACGAGTAGAGACCAGCGGCGTAAGCGCCGACGAAGATGTGGAAATTATGTGTGACGCGCATAATCAGATCCCAGGCTTCGGGCATCCCCAATTCGAGCATTGTGTCGTTCTCCACTTTCACTGGGTCAATTTTTGTACCGCTGCCATCGGCCATCAGGTGTAAGCGCAGGTCGACGATGGCCGGTAGCAAGTAATCGGGATTGAGGCTGAAGATGCGATCATATTTGAGCCCTTGTTCGATGCGGTTGAACAATTCATCCGGCATTGGTTCGTCCGATAGGTGATGACGTGCGAAGCGCTGCAGCAACTCAGGGTCGCGCAACCAACGCTCATTGATCAGTGCAGCTAGCTCAACGAAGTCCCATGCCACATGCTGGCTACCGAGCGAGACATAAGCCGAGTTGCAATGCAGCATATGTAACGCATGGCCAAACTCGTGGAAGAACACGTTGGCGTACTCCCAAGGCAGGAGAACAGGCTGGCCCTCGGGCGGCGGTGGGAAGGTCGAGTAGATTGCGGCAATCGGAAGCACACGACCTCGAAAACTCTCCGCCTCACGGTACTGCATTTGGTACGAGCCGTGTGCTTTGCCCGGACGGTCGAACAGGTCAAAGTAAAGTACCCCGACGGCATCGGTGCCGCGGCGCACTGCATACACGCGCACACTGGGGTGAACCAAAGGCGCATCGGCAATAGGCGTGAAGCCAAGGCCATGTACGCGACCTGCGGCCCAGAACATGGCCTGCAATACATTCTCCATGGGGAAGTGCGCTTTGACAACGTTTCCGTCCAAGCCAAAGCGTTGGCGCCGCAACTTTTCGGCGTAAAACTGACGATCCCAAGGTGCGAGAGGCGTGCTGGAGGGCGACTTGCCTGCGTCATGTTCAGCAATGGCCTGGTAGTCTGCAATCTGGGCATGTGCCACCGGCTTGACGCTGGTCCACGTTCGCTCTAGTAGTGCAAGCGCGGCTTGGGGTGTGCGCGCCATTCGGTCTGACAGCGCGAGATGGGCGTAGCTCGGATAGCCCATCAGCCGCGCAAGTTCGCCGCGCAAAAGTAGGATCTCTTGCGCGATAGGTTTATTGTCGTTGGGACCAGGGTGGTCGCCGCGATTCGTCCACATTCGCCAAACTTGTTCACGTAGGTCGCGTCGAGTCGCCAGCGTCAGAAACGGCCACACCGAGCCACGCGCGTTGGGAATGGCCCATTTGCCGGGGTGCCCTCTCTCTTCCGCCGCAGCCGCAGCGGCTTGGCGCAACGCATCCGGCAGTCCGTCTAGGCCCGATTCGTCCTCGATAAACACCGCTTCGAGGCCCGCCTCTTGGATCATGTTTTGATTGTATTGTGACGATAGGACGGCCAGTCGAGCGCTAATCTCGGCGAGCCGTGTCTTGGCTGCGGGCGGGAGGCCAGCGCCGCGTCGCCGCATGCGCTTTAGCAGGACTTCGACTAGTCGCTGCTTCTCGGCAGTGAGACCTGCCAATTCAGCGCTGTTCCACAATACATTTAGCCGGGTGAATAAACGCTCCTCGTGCGCAATCTCGTCTTCGAGCGCAGCGAGCAAGGGCGACACCCGTTGCGCGACTCCCGGCATGTCACCAAGACTTTGGCTGTTGGCATACACGCGGAACACACAAAGTACGCGAGCCAAGGCGCGGCCTGAATCTTCCAGCGCCTCAGCGGTGTTCGCAAAAGTGGGCGGCGCAACGTTAGAGGCGATGGATTTGATTTCCGCCCTTTTTAGTTCAATCGCGGCGAGTATGGATTCTTCCAACGCAGCAATGTCGACGTTTTCCAAAGGCGGCAAGCCGCCATGCGGGCCCGCCCAAGGCCCAAGTAGGAGGCGCGCTTTGTCGGAAATAGCAATAGTCATCGGATGGCATCCTTACCCTAATGCGGGATCCAGAAACTGGCGCACGAGCGGGACCACCAACTCAGGCGTCACACATACTCCATGGCCTTGTCCCGGCACTTCGTGGACTGCCCAGCCCTGCTCGATCAACGCTGCGCGGTGCTCGCGGATGATCGATGCGATGCGAATGGGGAGTCCGGCTTCGACCAAGTCGCCATCGCCACCGAAATAAACCATCCTTGGACAACGGATACGCGCGACGGCAGTTGCTTCTGGCCAGTTCAGCGTGCTGGCGTAGTAGGTCTCCCACTGACGGTACTGTTCCTTGGAGCGGAGCACTTTCATAGAGGAGGGGTCGGGGTTTGATTGCTTCAAACGCGTGGCCTCCAGGATACCGTCGTAGGGCGCGCCCAGTGGTGGCCAGCCGCCCAGAACGAGTGCGCTGAGTCGGTCAGTACGATCCGCAAGTTGTAACCCCACAGCGGCACCCCAAGAGTAGCCCCAATAAGTAAATTTGTCGAACCCCGCCGCAGTGGCTACGGCCAAAATGTCTCTACACACGCGGTCAGCGGTGAGATCGCCCGGCGCGATATCGCGGCTCGCGCCAATGCTCGGGTAGTCCATCAGCGCAACGCGATAATGATCGGTCAAACGACCAAGATACCCGTCCAGCACGCCGTGCAACTCTGACCCGAAAATCTGCGTGAAGGAGGCAAACAGCGGCAAGCCAATGAGTAGCGGTTTGCCGTCCCCGTACACTTCGAAAAACACGCCGCTGGCCGAGTCAAACGGCATTGGAGCATCCATTGTACTGTTCGCGATGCAGCCAGTCACTCACTAGATCGTCCAACACGGGCAGAGTTACAGCGCCTGCGGACATTACAGCTGTATGAAAACGACGGTGCTGGAAGCGGGGACCTAGAACACGCTCCGCGCGCTGCCTTAGTTCACGCAGCTTAAGGTTGCCAATCTGGTATCCCAGTGCTTGCGCGGGCAAAGCGGCATAGCGATCCACCTCGCCTTCAATGGTCTCGCGTGACAGCGTTAGGCGCTCAGCCATGTATGCCACGGCCTGTTCCCGGCTCCAGCCCTTGGCGTGGATACCGGTATCGACCACCAGTCTTACAGCACGCCACATTTCCATTTCGAGCCTGCCGTAGTGTTCGTGCGGCGTGGTGTACAAACCCATCTCAATGCCCAGCGTTTCGCAATATAGCGCCCAGCCTTCGACACATGCGGTGTACTTCACGGCACCATAGCGGCGGAAGGCAGGAATATCAGTCTGTTCATTTAACAATGCAAGGTGCATCAGATGGCCAGGCCAAGCTTCGTGCACGACGAGTGAAGGGTGTAGGTAAGATGGGGCCTTTGATGGAAGGCCGCTGATCCAGAAAACACCTGCGGACGTGCCATCGGCTGCACTCGGTTGCGCGTATGCCGGCGGCATGCGCGCCGAGACCGCTTCTGGTATGCTCTCCACACCGTAGGTGATGCGTGGGATCAATCCGAAGAACTCTGGGATGCGTCGGTCAACACGTTTGCACAGTGCCTCAACACTTTGCCGCAAGGCATCGGTCGAAGGTGAGACGAATTGCGGGTCAGTGGCGAGAAAGGCGCGGTAGCCGACAAGGTTGCCGTCAAATCCGGCATCGGTCGCAATCGCGGAAATCTCGG
This sequence comes from Usitatibacteraceae bacterium, assembly GCA_044346745.1. Lineage (GTDB taxonomy): Bacteria > Pseudomonadota > Gammaproteobacteria > Burkholderiales > Usitatibacteraceae > UKL13-2. The sequence continues at coordinate 5,441 of JBIIYQ010000044.1, forward strand.
CCCCGATGCGTTCGACTTCTGCCAAGCCAAGCATGTGTACTTCTTCGGGTTCGATTGCCGTGCTCGTGAAGTGGCGTACCCATACCCGATAGTAATCTGCCCCTGCGGGACCGTCGAAACAAGTCAACGACTCGCGTGCGCCGCGCGCTAGCAAGCGATCAAGGAAGTTCGCCCAAGTCTGTAGAGCCGGCACTAAAGACTCGTGGATCAGCGAAAGCGCGCGCGCGCCTTGCTCTTCCACGGCGGGCTGCGTCGCTGCGGAAGAACGTTTGAAGGGCGACAACCAAGCCGAGCGATCTGGTGCGGCGGCCAGAATACCGCGCGTATTGCCGACCGCCGCCTCTAGTACCACGCGCGGGTAACGATAGCCGCGCGTATATCCAACTTCAATGTTGGTCTGCACGTCGAGCAGGTAAGCGGATAAAGTGCTCAGACGATCAACATATCGCGTGGCCGTCACGCCGTCGCTCACGCTGGCAGCGTTAGCCCAGAACATGGCCGTGAAGTCAGGCCCGGCTGGAAACAGCCAAGGGCGCAAATGTGAGTCCACGGCGTACTGGGCACGAAGGCCAGAGAGTTCTCGTTGCAGCAAGGCCAGCGTCGCCCTCTCTTGTGCCGCCAACGCGCTAACATCAATTTGGTTTGCGTCCTTTAGCAACTGGGCGGCACGTTGATCACGCCGCGCATGGTCCTGCGCCGACTCGCGAAACAACACGGCGTCGGGCAGCGTCACCCCCGCTAAGGCGGCTGACAAAGGCGTCTCATGGCACTCAAACTGCCAATAGCGCTCTGCCAGCTTTGCCAAGTGCTCGGATGGGCTATCCTCGAGTGTCATACCGTTCTGTCCCCTTGTGGCGTGTCGTCTGGGCAGATCAATTCCCGCATTACACTGATTGTCCAATCGGGAATTTCATACACAAAATTATGCCCCGACCCCTTCGGAGCGACCACACGGCGCGACCGCGTGGAGGTGGCGAGATAACGCTCGCGGGTCGCGGCGAAGAAACGAAACATACGTTGTGCGTTTGCCGCACTTCCTTGCCCGGCTTCAGGTAGGGCGGCAATGTCAACGTCGGCATCGTCACGCGGGCCGACCAGCCAAACTGGCAGATCACCAAGATCGCGGTCATAGACGATAGTATCCCAAGCGACGGCAGCTACACCTTCAGGGCTTAGTTCTTGATAAATCGAGGCCAGCGCAAAAAAGTGGCCCGCGTTGGCTTCCACGTTGCGCACGCCAGCTGCTTCAGCCCCTAACACGGCACGCGTGGCGTCAATCGCCTTCGCATAGGCCGGGTTCCGACGCGCCTTGGCCTCGTCACGTTTTGCCAGATTTAGGCCAAATAGCTGCGCACAGCCGCCCAGCCAGGCTGAACGGCGCATCTCCTTGAGGGCGCTCAGGCGTGGTCCGAACACGATAGTCTCGAGCGGGGTTGGGTCTAGCAGCACGAGTGTGTGTACGAGATCCGGACGGCGGCGCGCAATGTTGGCAGCCAGCAGGCCACCGAAGGAGTGTCCTGCCCAAATGAAAGGCCCTTTTTCGCCAGCCCGTTCGAGGGCAAGCACCATTTCATCGGATTCGCGCGCAGTGGTGCGCGGAAACGGGCCAACGTCGCTCCAACCTGTGCCCGGACGGTCGATGAGGATTGAGCGCGTCTCGCCTCGAAACGCGCGGTGAAGATGATGAATGGCGTATCCACTCGCGTGACCACCGGCAAACCAAACAACGGGCGGGCGACCTTGACGTAGTGGCCCCTCTGCAAGCAAGTGAACGCGGTGGCCGCCAAGGTCGATCATGCGTCCAGGTGGGGGGTAGTCGCGTCGCGCCTTCGCCAATACAGCCATGTGGCGTAGCGAGGCCAGCGCAAGGATGGCGGCCATCGTCAAGCCTAGTGACAGAATCAGCGTCCCGCCGCGTTGCGTCAAGGTCGAGACCAACAAAGTCGCGAGCACCATGAAGATCGCAACCAGTAGGCCAGCCCACTCGCGGCTTAGAAGCGACAATACGGTGTCACGCCATGCCTGCATGGCTCAGGTGCCTGCGGGGGAGACGACTGAAGAAGGCCTGTGCCCTTTGCGAGAATCGGGCAGCATCCATGCAGCCACTGCGGCACAAATGAATGCTCCCATCGACACCATCAGCGCCACATCGTAGCTGCCGGTGCGGTCGTACGCCATGCCCATCAGCCACGGCGCTGTGCCACTGCCGAAGGCAGTTGCAACTTGCTGCGTCGCACTGGCGCGTCCGAAGCTTTCCACGCTGAAATAGCGCCTTGCCAGAAAGACAGACAGACTGTGGTCGCCCGAATTGAATACGCCCAAGAGTACGGCCGCCGCAATCAGCACGCCAACACTGGAGCCGAAGTAAATCATTACCGTGGCACCCAGCGGTGCGATGACAAACAGGCGAGCTAGGCGTGTCGCAGAGGTGTGATCGATCAGCCATCCGGCCATGAGATTGCCGAGGAATCCACCGGCACCGATCAGACTCATCGCGGTTGCAGCTTGGGCTAGAGTCATACCGCGATCCTGCATCATGGCGGCAAAATGCACCATGATACCCGACGCAGCAAACCCGAATAGCATGTTCCAGAAGGCCATCGTCCACCAGATGCGATCACTCAGAAATGCCCGCATCGAGATGGGAGCCGCCGAGACCCTCTCAATCGGCGCAGACTGATTCTGATTCATCTGATCAACCGGTCGCTCGCGGATCAGGAACCACGCCGCTAATCCGCCAAAAACGAGACTCATTAGACCCATGACCAAGAAGGCCTCGCGCCAGCTTGCATACGCCATGATAAACCGCGCAATTTGCGGGTGAATGATGGCACCCACGGTCATCAAAGCGAACATGATTCCTAATGCTCGCCCCAAAGATTTGTCAAACCAAGTCTGCACCAACTTGGTCAGCGTCAAAAACGAAGCGCCTGAAGCGGTAAAGATCATAATCACGCACAAGACGTAGTAAACCCAAACACTGCCATGCATAAAGCCGAAGGAGGCAAGACTTGCTGACTGGAGCGCCACCCCCCAGAGTACGAGGGGGCGCAACGAGACATTATCGATGATCCACCCTACCAAAGGCAGGATGGCGGGCCCAAGGATCGTCATGATCGTCAGCGCAAAGGTAATGTCGCCGCGCGCCCAACCTAACTCGCTCTGCATGGGCAACATCATCAGCCCAAAGGTCGACCCGTAAAGCGAGGTCACGCCAAAAATGGCGACAATGCAGCAGCCCGCCAGCACTCTCCAGCTGGCTGGAGAGTCTGAGGCCGAGATAGCGTTCATGGCGACTTAGTAGTCGTAACGCAACGATGCGGTAATGGTACGAGGGCGTTGCAAGAAGTATTGCGCGAAGGTGCCGACGCCAGCCGGTGCGCCAGTGATGCTCAAAATCCCTTTCTGATTCGTGACGTTACTCACGCCGGTCGCTAGAGTCCAGTTGGCGCGGGTGAAGTTCAATCCGAGATCCACCGAATCAAAGCCCGCGACAGGCTTATTGCCACCGAGGAACATGACGCGGTCGCCGACGTGTGTGTATGTCAGATTGGCGCGAGCTAAGGAGTCAAACGGGCCTGAGAATTTCAGGTTTGCTTGTAACGCGGTTTGCAAGTCGGGCGTGCCCGGAAGGCGGGAGCCGGATGGCGCGGTGATTGAGGTCGGACCACCCGACGGGATTAGTACGCTGACTTTAGTTTTTGCATTTATGCTGGCCACCGACGCATTGATGTCAAAGTTTGAACCAACTTTATATCGAAGCCCAAATTCAACGCCCGAACTGCGGGCTTTACCAACGTTGCCAATACTCGATCCCGGCAATCCGTTGACTACGCCAAAATAAGTGAACTGCGCATCCTTCCAGTCAAGCACAAATGCCGTCAAATCTAGTTGCAAGCCCGCCGTAGGGCTGAGGCGCACACCAGTCTCGTAGTTCCATAGCGAATCTGATTTGTACTTTGTAAACGGGGCTGTACTATTCACACCACCGTAGCGATAGCCTTTCGATACAAGTGCGTACCACAAACTCTCGCCGAATTTGTACTTGATGGTCGCCTTGGGTGTAACGCCGCTGTCACTACTGTTGAGCGGACCGAAGCTGGACGGGCCACCAAAAACTGTGCCGGTCGAGGCAGAGGTGGTCGTGGTACGGTAATAGCGCGCACCGAGACCACCGCTCCATCCACCGCCAAAGGCGTACTCGGTATCAGCGAAAATCGCTTTCTCGGTGCCGCCGCCGGAACTTGTGAGGTCGACGAGCGTGGCGATACCGAATGCCCTTGAAGGGTCGATTTGTTTGCCGTTACCGCTCGCATCACTAGTCTGATAAAACAAGCCGACAACATAGCTAATGGGGCTACTGGGGTTGCTGGCGATGCGTAACTCTTGCGATTTCGCAGTCCCCGATCCGGTGCTGGGTCGATAGACTTGTGGTAAAGCCAATCCGATGCTCGCAAACAATTCTGTATCGTCAATGAGCGCGGAAGACTTGTTCTTCACATAGCCGGTGATTGACGTTAGGGTATGACCGCCAAGGTCCGCATCTAGGGTGAGGCTGTTGAAGTCCGTTTGACTTGATCGCGCCGAATTGTTGGGTGCGGTATGCACCAGCGCTGTGGCGCTAGGCGAAACGCTAAACGTGTCGCCCTGCTCGGTTTTCTGGCTGCTCAGTACCAGCGTGGCCGTAAACCCTGTTATGGGCTTCACCGTGAGCAGCAGGCGGCCACCAGTCTGATGCACATCGTTGGCGTCCGCCTTCTTTGTACCTAGGTTGTCAATGTATCCCGGGTCCTTGCGGTCAAAGGCGACAACACGCAGCGCCGCGACATTTTCAGATAGGGGCGCATTCAGCGTGGAGTAAATTGATACTTTGTTGTCACCGTCCTTAGCTTTAGCGTATTCAGTCTTCAAGCTTGCTTCGAAGGTGTTTAGGCGCGGCTTGTTGAACAAGTAACGTACCGCGCCACCCAGCGAACCTGAACCGAACAGTACACCCTGAGGTCCACGCAAGACTTCGATACGATCTAGGTCCCAAGTTAGGGTGTCCAGTACAACACCCTTGCCCTGAGCTGCAGCTAGCGGCACATCTTCCAGATACTGCCCCGTTGGCCCCTGTTGGGCCCCGCTGCCCTCGTTAGTGGTGCTGGTGCCGATTCCTCGGATGGTAATGGTGTTGCTCGCGATATCACCTTTGTTGAACTGTAAGCCAGGCGCAAGCTTGAGAGTGTCTTCCTGATCGCGTGCCCCCCGACGTTCAAGATCGCCGCCGTTGAGAACGGTCACAGTGCCCGCCACCTCCCTCTGGGACTCAACACGCTTATTGGCGGTAACCACGATTGTTTCCACCGCTGGCGATGTCGTCGGGGGCGGAACAGGTGGCTGCTGTGCCGCAACCGGTAGCGAACTGACCAATCCCGCTGCTAACAAGGCGCGAACAATCGCGTTCAAGGCCGTTGCATTGCGTGCGTTGGGGGACGTAATCGTTCTTGTTCTCATGATGTCTCTCCTTGTAAATGGGATGGCCATATCTCTTGACTGAAGTGCTACCTCACCAACCAGTATAGTAGGGCGTCTAGTGGGCCGATTTTTGACGATCCACCGAATATTTAGGCGGATTCACTTGGGGAGGATGGCGCTTGTCAGGAGGGCTTCCGATCCTCAACATCGCATCAGGTATTTGCTGAAATGGGTCCTAGCGGCAGACTGAAGGGTGCTCGATGTTGCCTGTAACGCCGGGGCGACATGCCAACATGGCTGCAGAACGCGGCCGCGAAACTGCTCTGGTGCTTGTATCCCACTCGTTCCGCCACCTGGGCGATCGTGAGCGTCGCCTCTAGCAGAAGCTGCTGAGCCTCGCGCATTCGTCTTTCGAGGCAATAGTCGGTCATGGTCAAACCAAAGGCTTCCTTGAATACCGCTTTGAGCTTATTTTGGTTAGTACCGATCTCGTGTGCAAGTTCGGCCAAACAAGGGGGCTTACGATAATCGCGCTCAAGCCGTTCGATGGCAACATTAGCCAACTCTAAGTCGCGCCGTCGATTTAGTGCACTACCTCGCATTGAAGGCGTATGGTGCATTGCGTCAAGCGTGTAGGCCACCAGCTCCGCAAGTCGTCCCGCATACTGTAAGACGCGAAGCTCACCTTCCAACGGACTGTCAATCGTGTCGGCAATCAGGCCTGCGATCCGATGGTCGAGCGGAAACGACGCAATTCGGCCAACTGCCCCTGAACCTGCGAGTACTTCCTGCATGACGGTCGGCAAGTCCTCGAACTGCAAATCGTACCGAGCCGCAAACGTCGACGCACGGAATACCGCAATGATTCCCTGCTGTCTCACACCTCCGACAATATCCACGGTCTGCATCCGGCCACCGGGCAGGCACGCCAGTGTCACTTCGGGGCGATTGAACACCATCGGCGCGGCACCGTCTACCTGAAACGTCACGTCACAACAAAGCGACGCCCGCAATATGATTAGCGGCTCGTCGTTGTCGTAGCGCCACTGTGCCGATGCGGGCAGGACACAGTTGACCACGGTAAGAATGACATCTTTGTCGGCAAATCGAACGACATCTGCCGTGCCATTTCCGCCAGCCCTCGCCAAAAACTGACGTACACCATTGCGCGCGAATCGTTTGAATTCAGTTTGGTCGGCGGTTGGGCGGAACGCCTCCTGCTCGAAATCAAGCGCAGACCAAGCGCCGGAGGGCTTCCTCGCTTGCGACGACCTGCGTTGGTTTTCGACATTGGGCGATGATTGCTCTGAGCGCGTAGACGTCATCCGGTTGACTCGCCTAAATAATTGAGTGTTCAGACTAATATACCGGGACTTTGACTAACGTAACATTGTGACTTGACTTCGAGACCGGTCGGCATCGCCCCCTGCATGCTGGCTACCCTTAAAGAGTACCTGCATATGAGTTTGGTCACATCGTCCTACCGAGAGATTTCTAGCGCGGCTTTGCTGCTGCGCGACAGCTTCGTCTGGGACAACCATGGCTGCATGCCAGTAATGCGGCCGCACGATACGTCGTTCTTGCCCCAGCTACAGCGCTATTGCGCGGCGGGAGTCGATGCAGTAACGCTCAATATCGGATTTGGTGACATGGGCATCGAAGAACATATTCGCACCATCGCGAGTATTCGTCACTGGATAAAGCTGCGCCCTAGTGAATATGTGCTCATCAACAGTGCAAAAGATCTGGAACTTGCGCAGAAAACAGGCCGGCTCGCGGTTGGTTTTGATATTGAGGGCGGAAATGCCATTTCTGACCAGCCGAGCCTTATCCAGCTATATTTCGATCTCGGCGTGCGGTGGATGCTGCTAGCCTACAACAACAGCAACCGCCTAGGCGGGGGGTGTCAGAACAATGACGGCGGGCTTACGTCGTTTGGGAAGGAAGTGGTCGCCGAAATGGAGCGTGTGGGCATGATTGTCTGCTGTAGCCACACGGGCCATCGGACAGCGCGAGAGGTTCTGGACGTCGCCACCAAGCCAGTGATTTTTTCGCACAGCAATCCGAGCGCGTTGCATGCGCATCCGCGCAATATTCCTGACGATCTAATTCTTGGCTGCGCTGCCACGGGTGGCGTTGTGGGTATCAACGGTATTGGCAGCTTTCTTGGCAATAACGACAACACAAGCACAACCTTCGCCAGACATATTGATTATGTTGTGCAACTTGTCGGCCCGCAGCACGTGTCCCTCGGCTTGGATTACGTATTCGATACGCAGGAACTGGATGACTATGTGACGAAGATGGCCCACACGTTTCCGCCAGAACTCGGCTATGAAAAGGGTGTGCGTCTGGTTGCACCCGAGCAGCTTGAAGAGATTGTGGGGATTCTGCTCTCCTGGGGCTACACTTCTGAGAACATCAAGGCCTTACTTGGCGGCAATCTGATGCGCTTAGCGCGAACATTGTGGGAATAGAACCACCTATGAAGACCAATCTTCACGAGACTGGTATTCGGCCGCGAGTTTGGGTCTCGGCAATAGTTTTGGGAAGGAGAAAAAACTGAAACCACACGATTCTATTCCGTTAGAGTTTTCTGAATATTCTCCCGATGAGATGCTTGCCCGCGCCAAAGCGTTTTATGCTGACATGAGTCGGCGCCGTACGGTCCGCGAGTTTTCGCCGCGACCGGTGCCCCGGGAAATTATTGAAACATGCATACGCACTGCGGGTACCGCACCTTCTGGTGCCAATCAACAGCCTTGGCATTTCGTGGCGGTGAGCGATGTCGAAATGAAGTCGCGCATCCGCGTCGCGGCTGAGGCTGAAGAAGCCGAGTTCTATGGACGGCGCGCGACCGATGAATGGCTAGAAGCGCTCGCGCCGCTTGGAACCGACGCAGACAAGTCTTTTCTGGAAGTCGCCCCGTACCTTATCGCCATCTTCTATGAGGCCTACGGCTTCGACGAGGCGGGCAAACGCGTAAAGCGCTACTACCCGATGGACTCTGTCGGTATTGCTAGCGGCATGTTGATCGCGGCATTGCATCATGCGGGGCTCGCCAGCCTCACGCATACACCAAGCCCAATGGCGTTTTTGAATGAGATCGTCGGTCGTCCGGATAACGAGCGGCCTTTCTTGCTGCTGGTGGTGGGGTATCCCGCTGAATGCGCGCGGGTGCCGAGTATCACGAGGAAGCCGCTGGGGTCAATAGCGCATTTCGTCGAGCAAGTGAATGTAGAGGGCTCACCGGTTGACCAAGCGTAGTCGCAAGATGCAGGACTCGCAGGATAAACGGCGGCGGCAGCCGGCCTACAAAATTTAGGAAGCAGGTTGGGTCAGGGGAAGGGTAGCTTCAGGTCTGAATCGAGCTGTGCGTAGTCCACTAAGTTGTGCGGTAAGTGATTCAAGCATCGGGCAACGGCCCCATAATTCAAGTTTACTCTTGATGCTTGCCCAGCCGTGCTGACCTTCGACAATCGTTTTCTCCGCGAACTTCCCGGTGACCCAGAAACATCGAACACAACGCGCCAAGTGAAAGGTGCGGTCTGGTCGCCAGTGATGCCAACAGCAGTTGCCGCACCAAGGCTCATTGCCTACTCTCGAGAGATGGCAGACGAGTTGGGGCTGACTGCCGCAATGATGCGGAGCGCTGAAGTCATCAACGCTTTGGGTGGGAACGGCGTGTTTGCGGGCAGCGAGCCTTACGCCACGGTTTATGGTGGCCACCAGTTTGGTCATTGGGCAGGGCAGCTGGGTGACGGACGTGCGATCTACCTCGGTGAGGTTGTTAACGCTGCGGGCAAGCGCCATGAGTTACAACTGAAAGGCGCAGGGCCGACACCGTATTCGCGCCGCGCCGATGGCCGTGCAGTGTTACGTTCCTCCATCCGCGAATTTTTGTGCAGTGAGGCAATGTTTCATCTTGGTATTCCGACCACTCGTGCGCTGAGTCTGGTCGCGACCGGCGACAAAGTCGTGCGCGATATGTTTTATGACGGCAACCCTGAACGCGAGCCCGGCGCAATTGTCTGCCGCGTTGCACCGTCATTCACGCGCTTCGGCCATTTTGAAATTCATGCGGCACGTAATGACACAGCGTTGCTGAAGCAGTTGGTCGAATTCACCATCGCGCGGGATTTCCCCGAGCTTGATCTGCCACTTGATCCGATTGAACGGGTGGGCGCGTGGTTTGGCGTGATCGCTGAGCGCACCGCCGTCATGGTCGCGCATTGGATGCGGGTGGGTTTTGTGCATGGCGTGATGAACACCGACAACATGTCCATCTTGGGCCTCACGATTGATTACGGCCCTTATGGCTGGATCGATAACTTTGATCCCGGCTGGACACCAAATACTACGGACGCGGAGGGTAAGCGTTATTGTTATGGCCGCCAACCTGAGATTGCGCGTTGGAACTTGGAGCGCTTAGGCTCTGCGCTCTTGATGTTGACCGATGAGGGCGGCGCTGACGCAAATCGATTTGTTGATTTGTTGCAGGCAGGCATGAACAAATTCAACGAAACGTTTGACCTCGCAACTCGCAACAATCTTGCCGGCAAATTTGGTTTTGAAGCGTGGCGCGAAGAAGATACGCCGCTGGTGAACGACGCATTTCGGTTAATGGCTGAGGCGGAGATGGATATGACCATCTTCTTTCGGCACCTCGCGGACGTTAGTCTGGATGGTGACGCTAATCGTTTGTTGCTCTCAGAAGCGTTTTATCGTGAAGACCTGCGCGCCACGCATCGAGGTGCGTTGGATTTGTGGCTGGGTCTTTACCTCGCGCGCACCACAGAAGATGACTTCGCGCCATCGGATCGGACTGCGTTGATGAACCGCTTTAACCCTCACTACGTGATGCGCAATTATCTGGCGCAGCAGGCGATTGATCTGGCGACCGAGGGCGACAACAGCATGGTGCTTGAGTTACTCGATGTGATGCGCAGGCCATACGAGGTGCAGCCGGGGCGCGAACGTTTCGCCGAAAAACGTCCCGAGTGGGCGCGCCAAAAGGCCGGGTGTTCGATGTTGTCTTGTAGTTCGTGATCGGCGCTTAGCGAAAATGAGGCGTTAGGAATGTTTTCTGGAACGAGCGCTGGGAATGACAGCTTTGCGGTGCCAGCAACCGCCGTAACTGACCGAGGCTGTGTGGAAACGAGGCGATATCTTCAACGGGTCGGAACAATTCTTCCCGCTATGAATCAGAGTATTTCGTGATCCTTGCGATACGAGGTACCCTGAATGAGACGATTCATTGAAGGTGCAGACCGCTCTCAAAGCGTGCTCTTTCCGGAAAGGCTGGATGAGTACATCGGCGAAGATAATCCAGTTCGTGACGTGGACGTTTTTGTCGACACCCTCAATCTCCAGCAGCTAGGATTTGCGCGCGCACTCGCCAAGGAAACCGGACGGCCTGGCTACCATCCCGCCACGTTAATCAAGATTTACCTCTACGGCTATTTGAACCGAATTCAGTCCAGCCGACGGCTCGAACGCGAAAGCCAACGCAACGTAGAACTCATCTCGCTAACTGGTCGACTCAGCCCAGACTTTAAGACAATCGCCGACTTTCGTAAGGACAACGGTCACGCTATTACCCAAGTCTGCAAGCAGTTCGTACTGATTTGCCGAAACCTAAATCTGTTTACTGAGACGATGCCATTGACGGCAGCAAGTTCAAGGCAGTGAATACGCGCGACAAGCACTTAACCGAGGCAAAGCTTGCAGCTCGTGTTCGGCAAATCGAGGAGAGTGTGAGCCGATATCTGAGCGAATTAGACCGTGCTGATCGCGAGCCGGCCTTGGTCAGTGAGGAGCGTGTGAGTCGGCTGCGCGAGAAGATCAACAGCCTTCGCGCCCACTTGCAGAAACTTGAGGCCATTGGCGAGCAGATGGTGCGGCACCGGATAACCAAGTCTCGCTATCTGATCCAGACTCCTGGTCGATGGGCACACACGGCACGGGGACTGGTATTGTTGGCTATAACGTCCAGGCGGCTGTCGATACCAAGCATCACTTCATTGTGGCGCATGAGGTAGTACAGAAAGGTCATGATCGTCATCAGCTAGCACCGATGGCCAATCTGGCCAGAGCCGCCATGGGAAGCAAGACGCTAACAGCCTTCGCTGATCGAGGCAATTACACCGGCGAGCAGATCGTGGCGTGCGAGGAAGATGGTGTCTCGACCTTAGTACCCAAACCGCAAACATCGAACAACACGGCGGCTGGCTTGTTTGATAAACGCGACTTCATCTACATGCCAGAGTCGAATGAATTTAAATGCCCGGCGGGTCAGCGTGCGATCTACCGCTTCACCAGCGTGGAAGACAGCAAGGTGATACATAAGTACTGATCATCGGCCTGCACAAAATGCTCGATCAAGCCACAGTGCACTAAAGGCAATTTTAGGAAGATCACTCGTTGGGAGCACGAAGCCGTGCTGGAACGCATGCAAGAACGTCTTGACCGTACGCCTGAGGCGTCAAAGATCAGGCGTTCGACAGTCGAACATACCTTCGGAACGCTGAAAGCCTGGATGGGTGCAACGCACTTCACCATGAAGACGCTTCCGCGCGTCAAAACGGAAATGAGCTTTCATGTGTTGGCCTACAACATGAAGCGAATGATGCAGATATTGGGAGTGAAAAACCTGATTGGGGCGATAAAACCGGCGTAACGGCGACGTATTTGCGCTCGCCCAAATAAAACTAAACAAAAAAACGCTGTGAGTCGCAACGGCGCAACTTCAGCGCGCGCAGAAATTCCGTTTCCACACAGCCTCGACCCAAAGCGGACATGGCCATTGTCCGAAAGCGGTCATACCGCTACCGACTAAATTCCATAATCATGTTCGGATCCGATTCCTTTTTCCGGGAGCGTAGTGTCCGAGTTTGCTGCGGATATCAAATGCGGCCCAGTGGCACTAGCGGGCGCAAACTCGTCAGTCCCGCAGACGTCTTACTAGCTGTCGGCAGCTGCACGCGAGGAAATCAGCTGTAGCCGGGAAAAACCTCAATGCCAAATCTGGCTCGATCAATTCGAGCTCCATGAGAACGTGTCCGGCAGCGTCGGGAAGTAGGTCTACCCGGGCATAGAGCGTCTCGCCAACAAAAACGGCTATTGCAGACAATGCAAAATTAATTTCTTGCGACGTCGCGTTGTAGCGTTGGATAGATGTGGTGCCGGAGCTGTTAGCGTTGAAGGCGCGTTTTGTGTACGCATGTACAAACTTTCCAGACACGAATACCAACGACCGTTCAAGTGAAGTTTCTACACTGCTAAGATAGGGCTGAACAAGGGCACCGCCGCTGTTCGTTAACAGCTGCAAGTGTGCCTCTCCTGCGGTTTCAATTCGCTCGCCGGAAAAGCGGGCTGCTCCGAATGCACTTGCCGCAACGCTGGGCTTGACAACTACATCCTGCCAATCACTTTGTTTGCAGATCTCAACCAACGAAACCTGACTACTCTGGTCAATGAATACAGTAGGTATGTGGTTAATTCCTAACGCCGATAAATCCGTCAAATAACGTTTATCGGAATTCCTCAGCACAATGTCCACGGAGTTTTGCAGCGACGTTTTGGACCGGACAATTTCTAACCAAAACTTCCACTCTCGTTGATGGCGGTAGTAGTCCCATGTGGACCGTATCACCGTGAGCGGCGATACGGTCCAATCAGGCTCAGGGTCGTTCCAAACGGCAAACCTCACACTGAGCCCGTAACGACGAAGCGATGTAGCAAGAAGCTGGTCATCAAGTGCGCCGCCAGGTAAAGCTGAATGAGTGACGATCGTAACGTCGGCTCGAGCACACGCAGCCGTTTGACTATCAATCACCGGTCTTCTCACGTTCGAGTTCAAAGCCTTCGTCGAGCCAGCCGGTAATGCCGCCCGACATGATCTTTACAGGGCGCCCCAAGCGCGCTAACCGCAAGGCTCCTTGGGCTGCGCCGTTGCAATGCGGTCCAGCGCAATACGTCACAAACTGGGTGTTCGGTGACCAGCGCGCCAACTTGCTCTCAACTAACTTTCCAACCGGTAGATTGATTGCTCGAGGCACATGCCCTTGGGCGTATGCGGCGGAGGATCGCACATCCAGAAGCACAAAGTCAGCTTCTCCGGTAAGTGCATCGTGCACATCCCAGCAATCGGTTTCAAATGTGAATTCGGCTGCAAAGTGTTCTTCCGCAACTTTTGAAGGTGCTGCTGGAATTTCGGTTACAAGCGAAGGCATGTTTCTTTCTCCATCGAATTGGTCGAGAGAGAATTTTGCTAACTACGTGCCCTCCTCACAATTGGCGTAAACGACATCTATCGATAGAATTACGCCAATTATTGGGAGGCGTATGACTTCTGGACCTTTAGTAGTCGCACCTGTTTACGATGGGCTGTGCACGTTCGAATTTTCGATCGTCGCGGAAGTGTTCGGGTTGGAGAGGCCGGAGATGGGGGAAAGCTGGTATAGGTTTGCAAGCGTCCCCGTAGAAGCTGGTCGCCTGAGAGCCCACGGCGGACTGAGAGTCTCAGTAGACGGGGATGCTGGTTTGTTGGAAGAAGCAGACTTGATCGTAGTTCCGGGCTGGAAGGGAGCAAACGCGCCTGTTCCAAAGGAGTTATCCCGTCGACTACGCGCCGCTTGGGAACGAGGTGCACGATTAGCATCTGTTTGTTCCGGAGCATTCGTGTTGGCCGCGACCGGCCTGTTGGACGGAAGACGCGCGGCGACGCACTGGCGATACGCAAAATCACTCCAGCAGGCTTATCCAGAAATCGAGGTTGATGCCAACGTCCTTTACTGCGAAGAGGATCGAATCGCAACTTCGGCCGGAAGCGCCGCCGGTATAGATCTTATGTTGCACCTAGTGCGAACGGACTTTGGGGTCGCCGCCGCGAATAGCGTTGCCCGGCGTCTGGTCATGCCCCCACACAGAACTGGCGGGCAGGCGCAGTTCATTGAATGGCCAATTCCACCCCCTAACGACGTTCGACTTTCAAGCTTATTGGAGAATATTCGAGCTGACTTGCAAGCCAACTGGAGCGTCGACCAGATGGCTCAAATTGTGTCGATGAGTCCGAGGACATTCTTACGAAAATTTTTCGAGCTGACCGCCTGCTCTCCCGTGCAGTGGATCGTTAACGAACGCCTAGAACAGGCAAAGCAGCTACTAGAAAGTACTCGACTGCCGCTTGAGCGCGTTGCGGAAGAGGTTGGATTCGGTAGTGCCCAAGTACTTCGGCAGCATTTCCAAACGCGACTTGGGCTGTCGCCGCGCGAGTATCGCAACTCATTTTGTTCACCGACTATTCGATAACTTCTTTTTTGCTTCGTCAGGACCAAAGTAGCAAGGTCAAGCTGTTTTCAACTGATTTGTCCTCCGGAAGTATCGAATCAAGGAGCACTTGCGGATGTCCGCTCCTGGCGTGCGCCGTGATAAGGCGGCGCTTTTCAGTGGGTGAAAGCCCCACCCGGCAACCCGCTCCAGCCGGAAGCACCCGGAGCAACTATGGAGGTAACGAAATGGTTGAAGCCTTTGGGTAAAGCGTGTCACGAATTGGTGACAGCGCGAGTGTGCGGGCCGTAACGTGAGTGAACGCTGAGCAAGCCTCGAAAAGGACGATGCGCAGGCCGACCCGACAGCCATATCGGGGAAGGCTGATAGGACTGGGAAGAAAGAGCGATGCAATGTTCCAGTCACTGCGCCGGGGTAGTGGCGACAGCACGTACATAAGGAAAGCGCGCGCAACACGGGAAGCCCAATCATGTGGTCGAGCGCTCGACCAACCGGGGGCCGGTGACGGACAGACTGGGCATGGTGGGGTGGCGGAGAGGCTCGTAGTACTGACGAGATCGGGTAACGCCGAAGGAGGGAAGGAGCCTTGGTTCGAGGCGGATGCAGGAGGCGACAAGGAAGGCGAGATTGGGGCAACCCTACGACACTCGCGTAGTCTTCAGGCGTCGCGAACTGCATATCATGTGGAAGCGAAGGAAACACTCGAACTCAGTTCGGGGAACTCCCCGGCCGGCGACGGTCGGCGAGCGACATGAGGGTCGAGCCACATGAGGGTCAGACACCAATCAAATCTTGCGTTTCACGCACTGACTCCGTTGGAGTTGCTGCCCGCTCTTCAACAACCCAGCAGCCCTAACCCAGCAGCGGTCACGCCCAGAAGACCGCTGCTGAAGCGACCATGAAACACCAGCAACGACGGGCATCTTCGGGCACGTTCGCCCCAAACTCAAGGGATTTCTTGGCGCCCTCGACACGAATCGAACGTGCGACCTACCCCTTAGGAGGGGGTAGCTCTATCCACTGAGCTACGAGGGCTCAATGCAAATTCTACGCATTTTCTTTAGTCGCATGTTCGTCGGTGAATGCTCAGTTTCGTTTGGACAAAGATAGGTGCTTTTTTATGTTGGCCCTGAAGGGCTTGTTCACCGTCACGCTTGTCCACGTAACTCGCTCAGTTATCAGCCCCCTGTTTTTTTGGGTGTCGGAGATTCGAACTCGCGGGATAAGCGCAGCGCTTGCGGCGCATAGCGCCCCACGTTACATCCCAACGCTTCAGTTTTGGCGCAAAAGCATTGAGCGTTTCCTCTGCTTAGGCTCACCCGCTGCGCCTTGCCTAAAAGCTCACCGCGCAGGATGCCGCCGACCGTCCCGAAGACATGAACCGTCGCCGCTGGGAAAGGCGTGCCACAAGTACGTTGTCGGGCCGCTGGTTGGTCAGTATCGGTGGCAACCTGTTCCGCACTTTTGCGTTCAAAAACGGCGGAACCATCCTAGTGGATTATGGGCATCACCATCGAGGCGACGTTGTGATAGGCGTTCAATCCCCCACCCGGCTTCACTTTGAGGGATGACCGCCTGCCAGCCTTGGGCTTGTAAGTCCGCGAAGCCTCCGGTTAGCTGGGCGTTGATCGCACCGCAGTGTCCAGATTGCTCAACGGGCAGGATGCAAACATGCCGGTGTTGGCGCTGCGCATCGAGCATCGGTTGGGGCGCTATCGCGGTAGCACCTCTCAGGTATAGCTGGAGTAGTCCACTCCTCTCGCGCCCTAGCAGGCGCAAGCGGTAGTGCAAGCTTGCAAAACGCTTTGGCCTGTTGGGGTGATAACGTTACAACCTGAATGAAGATCATGCAGAACCTTACCGATAGGCGAAGTCAGGTTCCGCCGTGTAAGGAGCATCAGCATGGCGACGGCTAGCGCTGCACGACTGTTGAGATTGCATCGAGAAGATACATGGATTGTTCGCGCCGCTTCAATATTGACCCAGGCTGCCGATTCAAATTTGACCTAGGACCGATTGTTGCATTTTGAATCTGAATCTGTGGATAAGTCTATCAAATCGCTTTTGTTAGATGATTGGTTCGTC
>JBIIYQ010000141.1:0-7203 GCA_044346745.1 Usitatibacteraceae bacterium
TGAAGCGAATGATGAAGATTCTGGGAATAAAGCCGCTGATAGAGGCGATGAAAGCGCAGCATGCGATGATTTGAGGACTTACTTGGGCGCGACCGCAAAAATCTGACGTCGAAAATTGCGGACATGAAAGAAATGCACCGGGCTCAGCTCTGCTACATTTCTATTTTTACACAGCCTCGGCCAATAGTGCCAACTTCGCCTGCGTTCCACAAGTTTGACTGCTTTACAATTCCAAGAACGTTTCGCGATGTGCCGCGGCACGCAGTACTCAACACTTGGAAGCGGCGACGGCCAAAATGGAAATTCGAAGAACCAACCAGGGCGACTACCCACGCTGGCTGCACCTCTGGACGGGTTACTGCCTGTTCTACAGTCGCGAACTGAACCCTGAGGTCACCGCGCATACTTGGTCACGATTGATGAATCCTGCGTCGAGCATCTTCGGGTTTGTCGCAGAGGACGCGGGGCAGGTCGTCGGTATCGCCAACTGCGTGATGCACGAAAACACCAGCACCTTGCAGCCGGTTTGTTATTTGCAGGATTTGTACGTTGATCCCGAAGCGCGTGCTGGTGGCATCGGCAAACAGATGATCGATTGGCTGCTCGCGGAGATGAGGGCGCAAGGATGGGCAAGGGTGTATTGGGCGACGAAGGAAAACAATTACCGTGCGCGAGGCATGTACGACAAATTCACGTCGCACAGCGGATTCTTGCGTTATGTGGTCTATAACCCTGATTTTCAGAAATGATTTGACCAAGTCGCGGCGTAGTGGGCACCTTCGAGCATTTTTGCTCGAAAATGCCCGTGGATAGGGGAGTTGCGTTGTCTTGTTTGATAAGAGATGCAGCCCGCGCCATTACATCTGCAAACCGTCGGCGGAGGTTGTGGCAACCAGCGCAGATACCCTAATCTTTCCATCACTGCATATCTTGTTGAGGAACTTACATGATTAAGTTTTTGCTTTGGTTGCTGCTGTTCGTGGTCTGCTGGCCGCTCGCGCTGTTGGCACTGCTGCTCTATCCAATCGTCTGGCTGCTGACCTTGCCGTTTCGCTTAATCGGCATCGCCTTCGACGGGCTGTTTGCGTTTGTCCGCGCGGTGGTCATGCTGCCAGCAAGAGTATTGGGCAGGTCCCCGGCGCGAAGATAACCTGCCGGAGATAGCGGAAGGAATGCGCGGATGGAATGAGCCGCCGGAAATTGGCTGGCGAACTGGCGATAATGATCGCTTGCCTAACTTTGATCGCGAGCCATGCCAAACCTCCTTTCTTCCGCTTTTGCCGCGCTGGCGCTCTTCACCGCCGCGACGACCAGTGTCAGTGCGCAAGCGCCTGCGTCCGCCCGTGCGTCCGCCCCTGCTGTCAAGACTGTCTTGGCCGGTGTCGCCGCATTTAATATGGCTTGGGCGGGAACGCCTGAGGACTTCAAGCGACATCGGGATGTTTGCGGTGCGCCGAGTGTGAAATGGTGTGAAACTCGCGCTTGGATAGTGCGCGGGGCCACGGCGGCGACCCCAGAAGAGCAGGCGCGGGCCGTACAGTGCCAACAGGCAACGCTTGCAGCGGTTGGTGGGCAAGATGCCTCAATGCTGGTGCCACCGTGTAACGCGTATCGCAACAGCCGACCGCTACAACCCGGCGAGCCGC
The DNA here is from genome assembly GCA_044346745.1 of Usitatibacteraceae bacterium. Lineage (GTDB taxonomy): Bacteria > Pseudomonadota > Gammaproteobacteria > Burkholderiales > Usitatibacteraceae > UKL13-2. Next base: position 1,647 of record JBIIYQ010000141.1, read on the forward strand.
GCCCTGATCCGAATACCGAACGCACCCCTGAGGCCTATCAAGAGAAGCTCGATAAACTGCGCGAGACCGTGGAGGAAATTATCGAACGTGACGGGGTTCGTGTGATCGCCTTCCAGGAAGTGCGGTCGTCCGCCGTGATCAAAATCGTACTCGGCAAGTTCGCAGAGAAATTTGATGTTTGTGATGCCAAACACACCGCGTTTCAAACCTTGGCATTTGCTTGGGATAAATCACTAACTTCCAGGCCCGGTCAGTGCGCAACGGAAAATGCGCTTGCGATCAAGGACCCGCCTAACGACCCCGCTGCGTTTCGTAGTGTGCGACCGGGGTTGGCGTTAACGCTTAACGTCAATGATCAGCCGGTCACCTTTATGAATGTACATCTGAAGGCTTCTTGTGCCAGCGTGAACAACAGCAACGAACGTTTTCCTGGACGATTGCTGACGGATACCAACGAGGCCTGCGAGGTTCTCAACCGCCAAGTCCCGGTTCTTGAAAATTGGATTGAGAGTGTCTGGGCAAAAAGCCCCCGCCTAATCTTGTTGGGGGATTTTAATCGGCGCATCGACGACGAACTGGCGATGGCGCCGAAGCCTAACGAAGTGCGTGCAGACGGCACCGATCCGGCGAGCCCCAACAAAGTTGGGCCCGATGGGAAAGTGAGTACGCGTTACCTCTGGCAGGAGATTTCCGACGGCTCACCGACGCTTCACCAGGTGCCGCTGTCTACTACCGACGGAGGTTGTACCGGCTTTATGGGGCTTGACCACATCGTGATTAGTGATGCGCTCAAAACACTGAACCCTGGCGTCATTCCATCGCGCAAAGTCGCTGTTGCCGCAGTACCGAACCAGAGAATTGAAACGAGTGATCACTGCCCGCGTGTCGCCACATTGAAGCTGTAAGACGGTTACTCAGTGGAGAATTTTGCCTCTTCAAATAAAGAGCTAATCTCCACGCGCTTAATGTCGCTTCGGTCTGGCAGGATAAATAGGACAGGCGCGATCATTTCTTCAAATATGCCGCGCAGGCTGCGCGCGCCGACTTTGTATTCCGCCGCGAGCGAGGCGATTTCTTCAAAAACGCGCGGCGCGATGTGCAACGCAGCCCCCTCGCGCTTTATGACTTCGCGAAATTGGTTGTATAAACAGTTCTTCGGCTCTGTCATGATCTTGACCAGCAGGGCAGTCGAGAGCGGCTTTAAGCTTGCCACGACCGGTAGCCGACCGGTAAATTCGGGGATCAGGCCATATGCGATGAGATCAGTCGGCTTGATCCGCGAATTGAGACGATCGAGGATTAGTTGGTTATTCGCGTCGGTCAGCGAAATGAAGCCGAACGCTTTGCTATTCGCAACGACCTTTTCAAGGCCGACAAACGCACCGCCGCAGATAAAAAGGATGTTCGCCGTGTCGAGTGATTGTCCATTGTTCAGTTTAACTAATGAGCCTTCCATGATCTTCAACAACGAGTGTTGAACACTTTCGCCAGATGTCGAGCGCGACTGTGGGTCGGCGGCCTTTAGCTTGTCGATTTCATCGATAAACACAATGCCACGTTCGGCCCTGGCGATGTTGCCATCCGCTTTGTTCAAGAGCCGTTGCAGGATCGCTTCAATTTCTTCATTCACGTATTTGGTTTGGGCGAGAGAAGTTGCGTCGGCGGTGACAAACGGCACATTGATCGCGCGTGACAAGGTGTCGCACAGCAGCGTTTTCCCAGTACCGGTCGGCCCAATCAGCAAGACATTGCTTTTACCCAGCGCAACCGCCGCAACGGAGTTATCCGTCGGCACGATACTGTGAGTGATTTTTTTGTAGTGTTGATAGACCACCACAGCGAGCGCACGTTTCGCCTCATCTTGGCCGATGACGTGTTGGTCGAGATAACGCACGATTGCGCTCGGGGTAAGCTTTATCTTGGCCGTTGAAGCGGCTGCATTGTTTGGTTGCTCCATGGTTTCCCAGTGTGACGGTACATCGGCTGCGAATGATCCAATTGTCTCCTTCATCACTTTGCCTAAAGGCAACAGACAAGGGTACACCTGTTGTTTAGGGATGATGATGGGATGATAGCGCCAGATCAAGCCAGATCGCGCGAGATCGCGCCCATCGAGGCGAACGCTTGGTTGTGCGATTCGACCTCCTTGCCGTCGCCATTTTGGGTCTCCAGCGATTAAATCGTCACCTTAGTGCGTGCAACACAGGGCAGGTTGGCGCAGAATCGACGCTTCTCGTTTAAATCCTGCGTAAAGGTTTGTCATGTCGGTTACCCTTGTTTCTCCCGGCGACGATTCATTGACCTTTATTCCGTTCAAATCCGGCGTAGGTCACTACGACACGAGCATCGCCCAAGCGTTTTTCAAGAAATTCGGCAAGGCCGAGTCGTTCGCCAAAGGCGCACAGGTCTTTGCTGAGAACGAACAATCGAATAAACAAAGCATCTTCAAGAAGTCGGTCAGCAAAGCGCTGACTACCCCCTTGGAGCAGTCGCTGTTTGCGAGAAAGAACGTGCATCGCATGTACTACTTGACAGAGGGTGAAGTTTTGCTCAGTGGAGAAGGGTTCCTAGAGGAGGTAGCAAGTCCCGGAGATGTTTTTGGCGAAATGGCGGTTCTAAGCGAGATTCCCGACATGGAACTGCCGGCGAGACGGTCGGCAACAGCAAAGGCGACCGCAGACATCAAGTGTTTCTCCTTGGATGGTGATGAGGTGCAGACAGGGCTTCAGTCACAACCAGAATTTGCACTGATGTTGATGAGTGTCATGTTTGAACGCTTGCGCGCGCAGGTGATCCGCTTCTCGGCCCGTGGGGACGACGCCAAACATCGCGCCAACCGCCTCCCGGCGATTTTCGGCAAAAACATTGTTGATGTCCTACGCGATAGCCTTGGGCACACATCAGTCGTACGTTTCAACGCGGGTGCCAAGATCATGAAAGAGGGCAATGTCGGGACGACCATGTATGTGGTGTTTGAAGGCGAGGTAGCGGTTGCAGTGGGCCGCCGTATTGTGGAGAAACTCGGAGCGGGCGGCGTGTTTGGCGAAATGGCGCTGGTGGACGAAATGCCGCGCACAGCGAGTGCAGGGGCACGGACGGATTGTGCGCTGCTGTCGATGAATCGTGATCAGTTAATCAAACTCGTCAGGTCGAACCCCGGTGCGGGCATGGCTATGATGCGCGCGGTGGCCGAGCGAGTTCGATACATGAATTCGATACTGGCGTAAATTATCGGTCCGACCATTTTCTGGAATTACGAATGAAACTCTCCCATACGCTCGTTCGCGCCTTGATTGTCGGCGCATTTTCTGTGGCCGCGCCGTCAGTATTCGCCAACGAAGCGGCGGTGCTGAAATGCCGTGCGCAAACCGACGCGGTGAAGCGTCTTGCGTGTTACGACGCAATCGATGTTTCCACGCCCGCAGCTGCGAAACCCGCGACACCGGCAACTGCCGCTTCGGCCACGGCTGCAATTGCGCCTCGTATGGGGACCGCACCAGCAGCGGCACCAGCAGCGCCAGCCGCAGAATTTGGCCTGCCGCCGAAGCAAACTGCGGTGGGGGTTGACCGTATCGAAACGACCATCAAGGGGCGACTCGATAGTTGGCAGCAGGGCAGCCGTATCCGCCTCGCCAACGGGCAGTTATGGCAGGTCACCGATGACAGTCGGGGGGTGTGTGAATGCGACAATCGAAAGGTGGTCGTCACACGCGGTGCGTTTGGCACCTACTTCCTAGAGATTGAAGGCAAGGGTAACGCGCCGCGAGTCAAGCGTATCGAGTAGTGGGGGTACTTCTAATGACTCCGTCGTCCCAGCGTAGTTTGGTCACCGCGCTGGGACCCAGACCTTCGTAACTCAATAATCTTACAGTGGACTGGATTCCAGCCCGGCGCAACCCTTGTGGTTGTTCGCTAGAATATTGGCAATTTTTCGGTTTTTGGAATTTCCTTGGAATGGAAACTGCCCGATTGTCGGGCGGTTACAGCCATAATTGCCCTGAAATGCCCGCCAATAAACGAACCTTGCCGCGACGATGAGCAACGATGATCTTGATTTCACGCAACCGCAGTCGAAACCTAGTGCGTCGGCATCTGCACCTGCGCTGCCATCGCCCGTCGAGGTCGCGTCGTTGGCCTCGTTCAAGTCGGCGAACAGTAAGTTCTACGACGCAAAAGTCGCAGAGCAATTCTTTCGTGAGTTGGGTAAACCCGAACGGTTTGCCGTCGGCACGACTTTGTTCTCGGAGGGGGACAAATCGGGCAAGCAGCGGTTGTTCGGCAAGCGTGTCATCCACCGTATGTATTACCTCGCCGAAGGTGAGGTCGCGTTGACGGTCAAGGGCAAGCAGCTCGACTCGGTGAAATCGGGCGAGGTGATCGGCGAGATGGCGGTCATCAGTGAATTACCCGGCATCGAGACGGCTAGTGCGCGAAGCGCGACCGCGACCGTCAAGATTGCCGTCAGTGGGTATTCACTAGACGGCGCGGAAGTGCAGGCGGGACTGGCGCGGATGCCTGAGTTTGCGCTGATGCTGATGAGTGTCATGTTTGACCGTTTGCGATTTGTAGCGGCACGCTTGGCGATACGCAAACCGGCCAAGCCAGCGGCTGCATCGGCAATGGCCTCCTCAATGCCTACCTTTAACGCCGATTCGCTGGCTGCCTTGGAGGCGCGACTTGCGCGCGCCACGGTGCGGCGTTATGAGGCTGGAAATGTAATCATGCGTGAAGGGGATGCGGGCACCCACATGTACGTGATATTGCGCGGGCAGGTGGATATCACCATCAAGGGCAGTGTGGTCGAGTCGGTCGGCACTGGGGCCACCATCGGCGAAATGGCACTAGTCGAGCAATCGGCACGCGCCGCCACCGCGACGGCAAGAACAGAGTGTAAGTTGTTGGCGGTGAACCGGAGGGCGCTGATCGATATGTTGAAGACCGAGCCGGCGATTGGCATGGCCCTGATGCGCTCGATGGCGGCGCGGTTGCGCAATATGAATTCACTTCTTAACTCCTAGTCAAGAAACCCGGCGTCGATTCGTCGCGCTACGGGGCGTGGGAAAGAAAACATGAAACAGCGCAAGATTGCGGTCATTGCCGGCGACGGTATTGGCAAGGAGACCTTGCCTGAGGGCATGCGCGTACTTGAGGCGGCTGCGCGGCGTTACGACCTGCAGCTCGATTGGGATGAGAAGCCGTGGAGTTGTGACTACTATTTGCAACACGGCACGATGATGCCCGATGATGGTCTTGCGCAGATTCGCCACCACGATGCGATTTATCTGGGAGCGGTCGGATTCCCGACGGTGCCGGATCACGTTTCTTTATGGGGCTTGCTTATCCCCATTCGCCGCGAATTTCAGCTCTACGCCAACATTCGCCCGGTGCGGCTGATGCCGGGTGTGCCGAGCCCGTTGGCCAATCGTAAAGCCGGCGATATTGATTTTTGGGTGGTTCGCGAAAACAATGAAGGCGAGTATTCGAGTATCGGTGGGCGTATGTATGCCGGTACCGAGCATGAATCCGTGATGCAGCAAACCATCTTCACGAGGCGTGG
>JBIIYQ010000142.1:0-7167 GCA_044346745.1 Usitatibacteraceae bacterium
AAGCGCTTCATCGGGACACCTCGCGACAATGTATTGGTCAGCAAATAAGATGCTGACGCTGCAAAAATGTTCCGCTATGCTTAATGCGTTTTTACACAGCCTCGGCCGCATTGTGCCAACTTCGGTAGAGGTCCACAAGTTCAATTTCCGCACCATGCCACAACACGGTCAGGCCAAATTGTTTCACTTTTTTGCGAGGCAGCCCAGATACAACTTCGGGTCGGGCGCCGTCCGGTTGCGCTGCGCATGCCAAATCATTTCGCCGAGACAATCCATCATGGCGTGTTCAGCTGCCATCACGTCGCCCAAGCTGGTTGAGAGGCGCTGATGTTCAGCACGCACGCCGCGTGGTTGGTCAATAGAGACCTGCTCACGAATAGACAGGTGCATTGACATGTGTAGAAACGGGTTGACGTCGCCGCACTCGGGCAGGTAGTCGCGATCAACGTACTTGTCACGTTGTGATAGCAGGGTGTGGTACTCGGGATGGTCGGTCATGATTTCGACAGCCATTGCTTCCAAGGCAGTCAATGGGGCTTGGCTACCGAACTTCTGCCACGCCTCAAAGAAGAAATCGCGAACTTGCTCGCGGGTCGGGTTAAACACCTTCGACTCCGCCGCAGTCACTATTCAACATAGTCAGCCTTCTTCTTGAACCCGCAGATGTCGTACACCGGGCACGCACCACACTTGGGTTTACGGGCGATACACGTGTAGCGACCATGTAGGATCAACCAATGGTGCGCGTGTTGCATAAATTCTTCGGGAACCACCTTGAGGAGTTTGGCTTCAACCGCCAGCACATCCTTGCCCGGTGCCATGCCCATGCGATTGCCGATACGAAAGATGTGGGTATCGACCGCCATGGTGGGCTGACCAAAGGCGATGTTAAGCACCACGTTGGCCGTTTTTCTGCCGACACCGGGTAGAGCTTCCAGCGCCTCGCGTGATGAAGGCACCTCCCCGCCATGTTGTTCAAGCAAGATTTCGCAGGTCCTGATGACGTTCTTGGCTTTGCTACGGAAGAGGCCAATGGTTTGGATGTAGCCGATCAGTGTCTCTTCACCGAGAGCAAGGATTGCGGCGGGTGTGTTCGCGACCGGAAACAATTTTGCGGTGGCGATGTTGACACTTTTGTCGGTCGCCTGCGCCGACAAGATAACGGCGATGAGAAGCTCAAATGGCGTTGAGTATTCCAAGTCCGACTTTGGATGCGGATTGATCTCCTGCATACGCCGAAAGAATTCGTGCCGCGCGTCGGCCTTCATGACGTAGGCTTCAGCCATGGAATGTCCCGCTCTGTGCTAATGCTGCCGCCTCGCGTGCAGCCAATAGCGCGCTTCGCTCTGCGTCATCACGCGTCAGGCGGAAGTTGTGAAAGTTAAATCGATCCCTTGCGGTGTCGGCGTCAAACATCGTTGGATGATTTTTGTCGTCAACCATCGTGATGCAATCAACCGGGCACGCCGGGATGCATAACTCACAAGCGGTGCAAAACTGCGGCATGACGCTATGCATAAATTTGTTCGCGCCGATGATGGCGTCGGTGGGGCAGGGCTTCAGGCATTTTGCGCAGCCGATGCAAGTGTCTTCATCGATGATCGCAACACGGTGCGGTTGTGTCACACCACAAGATGGGTCGAGCGGAAGTATCGCCGTGTTGAGTAGTGTGGCGAGTGCGGCGATACCCGCATTGCCCCCCGGCGGGCATCGATTAATGGGAGCTTCGTTCGCGGCGATTGCCTCGGCGTAAGGCATGCAGCCTTGGTAACCACACTTGGTACATTGTGTCTGCGGCAAGATCGCATCGATCTGTTTGGCGAGGGCAAACTTATCGGTCATCTGCATTAGCCGATCTGCTTCGCGCAATCAGCGATCAACTGTGGCCCCTTGTAGATGAAGCCCGTATAGATCTGCACCAGCGATGCACCGGCGTTGATTTTTTGTTGTGCATCGTTGGCCGACATAATGCCACCAACACCGATAACGGGAATGTTGCCCTTGAGGTGTTTAACCAACTCGCGCAGCACTTCTGTGGAAGGGGAGAACACCGGGCGTCCAGATAACCCGCCGGCCTCTGTGGCATGTTTTAGCCCCATTACCGCATCGCGTGAAATGGTGGTGTTGGTTGCGATCGCACCTTCGAAGCTGTATTGCAACAGCAGCGCGGCAATATCACGAATTGCCGATAGGTCTAGGTCGGGTGCAATTTTCAACAGCATCGGGACTTGGCGTTTATGTTTTTTTGCCAGCATTTGCTGTTCTGTTTTGAGGGTTGCGAGCAGATGTTCTAGTTGTGATGCGGCTTGCAAATCGCGCAAACCTTTGGTGTTGGGTGAGGAGATATTGACGGTGACATAACTCGCATGTGGGAACACGCCACGCAGGCAAGTCACGTAGTCGTCGACAGCTTTATCGTTCGGTGTATCGAAGTTTTTGCCGATATTGAGTCCCAGCACGCCTTTGTATCTGGCGGCAGCGACATTCACCAAGAATGCATCGAGCCCTTGGTTGTTGAAACCAAGTCGGTTGATCAAAGCATCACGCTCGGGCAGACGAAACATCCGCGGCTTTGGGTTACCCGGTTGGGGGCGTGGCGTGACGGTGCCGACTTCGATGAAGCCGAAACCCATCGCGGCCAAGGCGTCGATGTACTCGCCGTTCTTGTCGAGGCCGGCGGCTAATCCCACCGCATTGTCAAATGAAAGTCCAAGCAGGGAGCGGGGTTTCAGCACTTTTTGCCCGAAAACGCCCGCCAGATGGCAACTTTCGAGTTTCTTGAGGCTCTTTAACGCGACGTTGTGCGCGAGCTCGGGGTCGAGTTTGAAAAGTGCGCTACGGGCAATGGAATACAACACGGGAAGCGCCTTGGCATCGGAAATGGACAACAGCGATTTTAATCGACTGCACTACCGGCCGACAGTATCGCGAAACTAAAGCGGACCCCAAACACCTTTATTGAGGCCTTCAATCGGCTGGAAGTTCGCCTTGTAGTTCATCTTGCGGCTCTCGCGGATCCAGTATCCTAAATAAACGTAGGGTAATCCGCGCCGTTTGGCTTCTGCGAGCTGCCACAAAATGCTGAATGTGCCATAACTGCGGCGATCATCCGCCGGCTCGTAGAAGGTGTAAACCGATGAGAGCCCATCGACCAATTCGTCGATGATCGACACCATCTTGAGAGTGCCATGCTCGCGAAACTCAACGAGTTTGCTGGCGACATTGCTTTGCAATAGGAAGTGGGAATATTGCTCGCGCGAATCGTGGTCCATGCCGCCACCTTGATGTCGGCTGGATTGGTAACGACGATACAACGCGTAGTGTTCATGCGAGAAGCGTAGATCGGTAACACGCACGGTCAACTGATCGAGTTGTTTGGCAACACGTCGTTGACTACGGTTTGGTTGAAACTCCTCTGACAATACCCGCACCGGCACACATGCCCGGCAGTGGTCACAGAACGGACGGTAGGTGAAGGCACCGCTACGCCGGAAGCCCGCCGACACAAGCGTGCTGTAAGCGTTTGTATCGATCAAATAACTTGGCGTGGCAACCTGCGAGCGCGCAAGACGACCGGGCAGATAGCTGCACGGATACGGTGCCGTTGCGTAGAACTGCAGATTGGCAAACGGTAAGTCGTTGAGTCTCGACATTAGCCTGCTACGAGGTAGGTAATCAAGCCGAACATGGCGTCCAAGCCGAACGAAGGTCGTCTAGTTCAGTCGAGTTTATCAACTCGCCGAGCCGATGCAAGAATTCCGCGCGAGCAATGGGGCGGGCGCCAAAACTGGCGAGGTGGCGGGTTTGCTGCTGGCAATCGATAAGCTCGAAGCCGTCTCGGGTTAACTTGTCGACCAAGGTGGCGAAGGCGACTTTCGAAGCGTCGGTTTCGCGCATAAACATCGATTCACCAAAAAACACTTTGCCGATCGCCACGCCATAGAGCCCGCCAACCAACTGATCGCCGGACCAGCTTTCAACCGAGTGCGCAAAACCCTGTTTGTGTAGCAGGGTGTACGCGTCCTGAATTTCCTTGACGATCCAAGTGCCACCGCCGGGCTCACGAGGGGCCGCACAGTTTTCGATCACGCTTCGAAACGCGACATCAAAGGTCACTTCGAATTTTTGTTGGCGAACGACTTTCGCCAGTGAGCGCGATAACTTGAATTCATTGGGAAACAACACCATACGCGGGTCTGGCGTCCACCAGAGAATCGGCTGCCCGTCGGAAAACCAAGGGAAGATGCCTTGTGAATACGCCGCAACAATCGTCGCCGGGCGCAAATCGCCGCCGGCGCAAAGTAAGCCGTCCGGGTCGACCAGCGCGGTATTCGGGCTGGGGAAACGCGCGCCACGTGTGATCCAAGGAATCACGTATGCCCTTTGCCGATCAGCACTGCGCCGTTTGTGTTGAGTGTGCGGACAAGTCTCGTAATGCTGCAGTTACCGAAACTGGTTCCTTTGCACGGCTGCCGCCACGCTCTAAGGAGAGTTTGAATTCGTACTTCGTAAAGAACTCGTCAAACTTTTCACCGCCAACGGTGCCAGTCACGAAGATGGCGTCAGTTTTGGGGTCATGCTCAAGCAGGATTGCCGCCAGCGGTTGTGGGGCAGGGCCGCCCAGAACTCTCGCCCCCGCGAAGGGGTCGTACGCACTTTTATCAGCGCAACAGCCGATCACTTTCCCCGTCGGGCTCAACGCGGAGGGTTTATCGCGAAAGCTGATGAAGCTAACTTGTGAGGACGGATACGCGAGTTTGTGTGCACAGATTGCGGAGTACGCAACAAGATTTTTGCGTGGGCCGACGCCGCTTGGAGAGATATAACTTTCGCCGCGTTCGGTGACCAGATCAGGGTGCCCGCGTGCTTCTTTATCCAGGCTCAGCAGAAAACAGGGCGTTGATTCAAAGGGATAGTTGAAGACGTAATTGTGATTGACCTTCAGCGAAGTCGCTTTGATTGCGCGACCGTCTTGGTCAACAAGCTTAACCCGTGCATAGGCTTTGGGCTTCAACACCACCCCGGTCTTTTTTGCAGGTGGTGCGTTGCCGGCAACGGAGGGTGTTCTCGGGTCGGCGTGGGCCGACGATGCGGCGGCGCAGGTTGTCGCACACGTCCCACTAACCGCGCAAATTTTGATGAAGTCGCGTCGCTCCACTAAACCACCCCTTCGAGAATTTGAACGTCAACGGTGGCGCCTGCGTCGACATTGCCGACGTGGTCGTGCAGCATGATGAAACAGTTGGCATCCGACATGGATTTCAAAATGCCGCTACCTTGTTCGCCTGTCGTGCGCACCTTCCACACCCCATCCTCAAGGTACAACACACCGCGCTGAAATTCGGTTCGCCCGGGTGCTTTCTTTATCGGTGACGTACAAACCGCTTTTAGCAATGGCTGAACGGGTAGCGGTGATACCCCCTGTAGTGTGAGCAATGCATCGCGCACAAACTGGTAAAACGTCACCATCACACTCACGGGATTGCCGGGTAGGCCAAAGAAGTGCGCGTTCTGAATCTTGCCGTAGGCCAGTGGTCTGCCGGGTTTCATGGCAATTTTCCAAAAGACCACTTCGCCAAGTTTGCCCAGCAGCGTCTTTACAAAATCAGCTTCACCAACCGAAACGCCGCCTGACGTGATCACCACATCCGCGATCCCGGCCGCTTCGCGGAAGGCGCGTTCGAGAATGGCGGGGTCGTCACGAATCACCCCCATGTCGATCGCTTCGACCCCCATATTTGCCAGCATGCCGAAGAGGGTGTACCGATTCGAATCGTAGATTTCTCCTTCGCCGAGTGGCGCGCCGATCGACACCAACTCATCACCTGTCGAAAAGAACGCCACACGCAGCAGCCGCACAACGGCAATTTCGCTGATGCCAACTGATGCAATCAAGCCCAGCTCTGCCGGGCGGATGATGCGGCCTTTTTTCAGTGCGACCGCCCCCTGTTTGAGGTCTTCGCCGGCTTCGCGTACGTTTTGGCCACGTTTTGCGCCTGCGGAAAACGTGATGGATTTGCCATCCGCCGTAGCGCGTTCTTGCATGATGACGGTGTCACACTCAACCGGTACAACACCACCGGTAAAGATGCGTACACATTGACGTGCGGCGATGTTGCCGACAAACGGCTTACCGGCAAAACTCGCGCCGACTTCTTCTAGCGGCGCACCGTCGTCGCTTAAGTCAGCAAAACGCACCGCCCAGCCGTCCATTGCGGAATTCCGATGTGATGGCACGTTGACGGGTGAGATGATGTCCTCAGCCAGCACCCGACCCAAGGCCGAGCGAATCGGTAGTTTGGCGACGCCAGAAATCGGCGTGAGAAAGGTATGGATGAACGCCCGCGCTTTGTCGACCGGCATGGAATTGGGATCGTAGTCGTCGGCGCACGAGGCTTGCGAGATGGTCAAAGGCGGGGTCAAAGGCGTGGTGAGGCTCATGGTTTATTCTCGGGATAACGAGATAGTTTCATCAATGGTGATTGTACCGTCCGCCGCATGGGTGATGATGGTGAGGTCGCGCATGGTGGCTCTGTAGGTCTCGCGGAACCGAAGTTCGGCGTCTGCGAGTGCGGTATCGAACGCGGCATTGGTGTTGCTTTGCGCCAGCGTGATGTGTGGCCGGTACTCGATGTCATCCCGCAAGAATCCCGCCAACACACCCCGGTAGAGGCGGTCGTGCAACTCCGTCACCGCTTCGTGGCGCAGGTCGCACATCAGCAACGTGAAGAGGCCGCGCGGGCTTGCCACACTTTCCACGCCGCGAAAGGTGACCGGCAGCACCGGCCAGCCCGCGGTTGATCGTTTGATGTGACTGGCCAGTTGCGCCACGGTTAAGTTTGCGTGAAACGGAAACACCACGGCGAGGTGAGGGGCGATCTTGGCGCCAAGCGGATCGTGCTCGAGGCGATAACGTTGCAATCGCTGCAAACTTTCGGGGGCCTCAAATTTGGGGAACCAAACGATCGCACGCCGCAGCAATGATGGTCTGAACTGTTTACGAACGTAACGATTACGCATGCTGCCTGAGGTGACGTTACGAAGTGACGTTACGACGTGACGCCGGGTCCGGCGGAGGCATCCGGCTCCAACTGTCTGAGTTCGTTCACGGTATTGATGTTGGCGAAGGCGTCAACATTGTCGTCAAACTGCACTTCGACCACATTC
>JBIIYQ010000045.1:0-22030 GCA_044346745.1 Usitatibacteraceae bacterium
GTGGCATTGGGCAGGGTGCCGTTAGCAGCTTGAACCGTAAACTCAAAGCTACCCGCAGTCGTTGGTATGCCGCCCAAAAAACCGGTGCTGCTATCCAGCCCGATGCCTGGAGGCAGTGTGCCGCTGGCGATGCTCCACATGATCGGGGTCGTTCCCGTCGCCACAAACGAGTGGGCGTAGTCAGCACCAACGGTTCCGTTTGGCGGTGCGAAACTGGTGATGGTGGGGGCCAGCGCCTCCGGGTCCACCGCTCCTAAATCCGAGTTCAGCGCCGCAACTTCCTCCGAATTGAGTGCCTTGCCATAAATCAACAGGTTCTTGGCAAGCCCCTTGAACGCAGACCCATTGCCCGGATTTGCAAAGAGGAAGTTACGGTCATTTTTGTTGTCGAACGTGTAAAAGACATCGAACAGCAGCCCCGACGTAAGGGTCGGTGTCGACACGGTTCCGACCAATGCCCCATCGATAAATACACTAATGACTGGCGAGGGGCTGCCCACGTCTACGGTCACGGTCGCACGATACCAAACGCCTCGCTGGAGATTGGTTCCCGTAAAAACCGTTTGCGCCGGTCCACCTAAGTAGGAGAAACCACCATTATTCGCATCAATTCGCGGGCGCAAGTCTGCGTCGACACCGAATTCAACCGTACGGTAGCTCCTTCCCATTACCAACACTGGGCCACCACTAAACACCTCATCCATTTTGAAATCAACTGAGAAACTGAATGACTTGTAGCCCACGCCGTCAATGTTCGGCGAGCCGCCGCCCACATTACCGCTGAGTAAAAGGCCGCTGCCCGAAAGCTCCCCGTTTGACACGTCGAATGGATCACCGCCCATCTCGTTTGTCGCAATACCATTGAATGGATAGTACGTAAGCAAACTCGCCTGCGAAACCGGCTTCGGCAATTTGAGCAATGGCGTCGTTGGCGAGACGACCATGGATTGCCCAGAGGTCGTGCTGCCCACACCGTTGTCGGCAACCACTTTAAAGGTATAAGGGGTGCCGTTCGTCAGCCCGGTGACAATGTGCGTGTTATCGCTGCTCCCACCGTTGCTGTCAAAGCCACCCGGCGGATCGGACACAACGGTGTAGCCGACCCGTGCACCACCGCTGACTTCCGACCCACTAAACGATACTATCGCGTAACCATTGTACGCAGTCGCGGTAGGCGTACCCGTTGCCGAAGGCGCACTCCCCGTCACCCCCTCACCCGTCAAGGTAATGGTTTGAATCGACGGATTCATGTTGGTGGTGAAACTTAACGTGGCGGTATTGGTTCCAACCGATGTCGGTTTGAAGTAGATTTCAAAATTCATGGACTGCCCCGGGCTCAGAGAACGTGTGCCAGTGACGGGCGCACCATTTGCGTCTGAGCCAAAGCCGAACCACCCATAAACCGTCGACGCATTGGGCCGTATGTCGCCTCCATAACTGGAGCGAAACGCTCCCGACGGACTCAGCGAGAGTGCCGAAATGACCAACATCGTGGTTCCCGAGTTCGTCACGGTCACCTGTTTGATGTCGCTGCGGCCGCCGACGGCGGTAGTGGGAAAATTTGTTGTGCCCACCACGTCGAATACGGGGGTCACCGTAGGGGTCGAGCTCTCGATCACGGTGACGTTGTTGCTGCCGCTATTTGCCACATAGACCTTGTTGGTCACCGAGTTCACGGCGATGGCATAGGGACCGGTCCCCGCCGCCACGGTGGTGGTGGTATTGGTCACGCCGTCAATCACCGTCACGTTGGCGCTGTTGTAATTCGCCACATAGATCGTGTTGGTCACGGTGTTCACGGTGATGGCCCTAGGATTCGCCCCCGCCGCCACGGTGGTGGTGGTATTGGTCACGCCGTCAATCGCCGTCACGTTGGCGCTGTAGTAATTCGCCACATAGACCTTGTTGGTCACCGAGTTCACGGCGATGGCATAGGGATACGCCCCCGCCGCCACGGTGGTGGTGGTATTGGTCGCCCCGTCGATCACCGTCACGTTGTCGCTGCCGTTATTCGCCACATAGACCTTGTTGGTCACGGTGTTCACGGCGATGGCATAGGGATTCGCCCCCGCCGCAACGGTAGTGGTGGTATTGGTCGCGCCGTCGATCACCGTCACGTTGTTGCTGTATCGATTGGCCACATAGACCTTGTTGGTCACCGAGTTCACGGCGATGGCATAGGGACCGGTCCCCGCCGCAACGGTGGTGGTGGTATTGGTCGCGCCGTCGATCACGGTGACGTTGTTGCTGTCTTGATTGGCCACATAGACCTTGTTGGTCACCGAGTTCACGGCGATGGCACGGGGACTCATTCCCGTGGCGACGGCGGCTGTGGCTATGGCCGCAGGTATCACACTATTGGACGCCGCAGAGGCCGCACCCGTTCCCACACTGTTGGTGGCTGTAACCGTGAAGGTGTAGGCCGTGCCATTGGTCAACCCCGTCACCACAAGTGGTGAACTGATGCATGGTGCGGTGCACGTGCCGGTGATATTGGAGGGATTGCTGGTCGCGGTGTAGGTTGTGATCGCAGAACCACCATTGTTAGCCGGTGCGGTGAAGGAGATGGTGGCTTGGGTATTGCCCGGCGTCGCAGTGCCGATGGTCGGTGCACCGGGCGCAGTGGGTGCCGGTGTCACACTATTGGATGCCGCAGAGGCCGCACCTGTTCCCACACTGTTGGTGGCTGTGACCGTGAAGGTGTAGGCCGTGCCATTGGTCAACCCCGTCACCACAATCGGTGAACTGGTGCCCGTGCCGGTCACTCCACCCGGGCTGGATGTCACGGTGTAGCCCGTAATGGCACTGCCACCATTGCTGGCCGGTGCGGTGAAGGAGATGGTGGCCTGCGTGTTGCCGGGTGTGGCGGTGCCGATGGTCGGTGCACCCGGCACGGTTGGATCAACCACGGTAAACGGAAATGCCGCTACCGCCCCGACAACAGGGCTGTTACCCGAATTGCCTGCCGTAGCGCCGCCCTCGAGGCTATCCACCGCATAGGCGTAAAGCACATGGCTACCCCTTGATTGGGTCGGCAACGTCGCAGAAAAAGGCCCCGAGCCGCTGGCCTGCGTCCAGTTCCCCGTTTGGCTGTCGATCTGATAGTAAACCGTGCGAATCGCCGGTGCCGTCGGTGCATAAGTGCTCGTCGCGGTGAAGGTAAATGCGGGTGTCGCAGTCGGTGTAGCGTTACCTGACCCGACGACCGACGTACTCGATACCGCCGTTGTCAATGGCAACACGGTGTCAATGCTAGGGTTTATCACGGTGACGTTGCTGCCGCCGTAGTTCGCCACATAGACCTTGTTGGTCACGGGGCTCACTGCAATGTTGTAAGGTTGCGTCCCCGCCGCGACGTTGGTGGTGGTATTACTCGCCCCGTCGATCAAGGTGACGTTGTTGCTGCTTTGGTTCGCCACATAGATCTTATTGGTCACGGGGTTCACGGCGATGGCACGGGGACTCGTCCCCGTCGCCACGGTAGCGGTGGTGTTATCTGCCCCGTTGATCACGGTGACGTTGTTGCTATTGTAATTTGCGACATAGACCTTGTTGGTCACAGGATTGGCCGCAAACGCATAGGGATTCGTCCCCACCGTGACTGTAGTGGTGGTATTACTCGCCCCGTCGATCACCGTGACGTTGTTGCTGCCGTAGTTCGCCACATAGACCTTGTTGGTCACGGGGTTCACCGCGATGGCCTGGGGTGAAGCCCCTGCCGTCACCGTGGCGGTGGTATTGGTCGCCCCGTTGATCACGGTGACGTCGTTAGTGCTGTAGTTCGCCACATAGACCTTGTTGGTCACCGCATTGACCGCAATGGTGTAGGGCTGTGTCCCCACCGCGACGGTCGCGATGGTGGTGTTGGTCGCTCCGTCGATCACCGTGACGTTGTTGCTACTTTGGTTCACCACATACACCCGATTAGTCACGGTGTTTATCGCGACGGCACGGGGATTCGTCCACGCCGCGACGGTCGCGATGACGGTGTTACTGACCGCGTCGATCACGGTGACGTCGTTGCTGATGTAATTTGCGACATAGACCTTGTTGGACAGCGGATTGACCGCAACAGCAAAGGGATTCGTTCCCACCGCGATGTTGGTCGTGGCGTTACTGACCCCGTCGATCACCGTAACGGTAGCGCTGTTTTCGTTTGCCACATAGATCTTGTTGGTCACGGGGTTCACGGTGACGGCACGGGGATTCGTCCCCGCTGCGACGGGAGTGGTGGTGTTGGTCGCTCCGTCGATCACGTCGACGTCGTTGCTGCCGGTGCCGGGTTTCGCTGCATAGATCTTGTTGGTCACGGGGTTCACGGCGAAGGCATAAGGGGTTGTCCCCACGTTGACGGAGCTGGTGATGTTGGTCGCCCCGTCGATCACGTTGACTTTATTGCCGGTGCTTTGGTTCGCCACATAGACCTTGTTGGTCACGGGGTTCACCGCGATGCGGTGGGGAAACGTTCCCACCGTGACGGGGGTGGTGGTGTTGGTCGCCCCGTCAATCACGGTGACGCTGCTGCTAAACTCATTTGCCACGTAGATCTTGTTGGTTACGGGATTCACGGCGATAGCTTTGGGTTGCGTGCCCACCGTGACGCTAGTGGTGTTGTTGGTCACCCCGTCGATCACCCTGATGTTGGTTTGGTTCACCACGTAGATCTTGTTGGTCACGGGGTTCACGGCGATCGCGAAGGGCTGTGTCCCCGCTGCGACGGGAGTGGTGGTGTTGGTCACCCCGTCGATCACCGTGACGTTGTTGGTGCCGTAGTTCGCCACATAGACCTTGTTGCTAGTGGCGTTCACCGCGATAGCGTAAGGAATCGACCCCACCGAGACGTTGGTGGTGTTATTGGTCGCTCCGTCGATCACGGTGACGTTGGAACTGCTGGCATTCGCCACATAGATCTTGTTGGTCACAGGGTTCACCGCGATGGCACGGGGACTCGTCTCCACCAAGACGGTAGTGGTGGTGTTGGTCGCTCCGTCGATCACCGTGACGTTGTTGCTGCTTTGGTTCGCCACATAGATCTTATTGGTCACAGGGTTCACCGCGACGGCAGAGGGATTCGTCCCCACCGTGATGGTGGTGGTGCTGTTGGTCGCCCCGTCAATCACGGTGACATTATTGCTGCCGGCATTCGCCACATAGACCTTGTTGGTCACGGGGTTCACGGCAATGTTGTAAGGATCCGTCCCCGCCGCGACGGTGGCGGTGACGGTCTGCGCGTTTGCCAATTGGTAGTTGAACGAGAGTACAGCAAGCAAGCTTACGAGGAA
Organism: Usitatibacteraceae bacterium; assembly: GCA_044346745.1. Classification (GTDB taxonomy): domain Bacteria; phylum Pseudomonadota; class Gammaproteobacteria; order Burkholderiales; family Usitatibacteraceae; genus UKL13-2. The sequence goes on from JBIIYQ010000045.1 coordinate 5,283, forward strand.
CAAGGAGAGCATAAGATGCAAGACACTGCTCGCCGTGGCCTTTAAGGTACCGCCCGCCGAACTGTTTGCGATACCAACATTGAAGATTTGGTGGTTGTTCATCTACTACCCTCCCTGTGCTTCTATCCAACAATAATTGGGGTCAGACACGAATGGCGCTTACTCAAGAACTTTTCATCGCTAGCCCTACCGGTTTCGTCCCACCCTAGACAATTCGAATGCTTTCGCCCCGGCGCGGGCGGGGGTCCAATCTCAATTTTTCCCTCACTTCAATGGGGAACAATTGGGGTCAGACACCATTTAACCGATCACCGAACAATTGGGGTCAGACACCATTTAACCGATTGTTCCGTATCAAACGCGCTGGCGCCGCGCCACCCCGTGCACTGCATTGCGCTCGGATTCGCCTCGCGCGAAGTGAGGTGAAAAGCAAGCCGCAGGGCTTGTTTCTGGTCCGCGCTCATTAACCCCGCCTCCGAAACGCAATAGCACCCGTGATGTTGTTAATGTTGTACTGCACGCCCGCCCCCTGCCCTGTGCGCCCAGTAAAGAACCCATCCAAACTACCGGTAAAGCCGGATGTTCCACAACTCGGCGAGCACGTGATATTGAGCTGCGTTGGCGCGGGAAGCCCACCGCCCGGCGACCCGCCGGTGTTGGCACCAAAGGTCATATCGCGATAAATCGCCATGCCTGTCGCAGAGGCATTCCACGTCTGGCTGGCGATGGTGACGTTAAGCGATGCATCTACTGTCCGCGCACTGAAGTTGGCGTTCAATGTTGCGGTGTTCATCGTGCCGACATTTCCACCAAGGTCGGTTGGCCGTGTCGAGCCGGCGACTTCATACACCCCTGTGCCCGTCAATGGCAGCACCGTCGGCCCAGTTTGGGAAGTGCTAAACAGGTAATGAAGGCTTCTATTCGTTAGCGCAACGGCGGCACCGCCGACCGTTGCGGTGCCCCCTGACCAGCGGCCCCAAGAGAGTGCTGCGGTTGCGTCTGTTCCGGTATCGAGTGCCTGCGCGGAGCCTATTGCATAGTTCGTGTTGCCCGAGATGGTGCCATCGGCCTGCGCAAACGGTCCGCGGAAGGCGGAAATACGACCGGCGGTGTCGGCGGTAACTTCATCGGGCCGGTTAATGGTCGAATAACTCTGGCTATACGGCGAAGCGGCGAGCGAACGAGTGGGGTCAGAAATCAAGCCAAACTGAAATGGCGCGGCAGTATTCTGCGCAGGCCCTTGGAAGGCTACCACCCCACTCACGGATTGGCGCGTCAACGCATTGCGGTCAGCAAAAGCATACCCCAGGATCGCACCAGACAGTGTCGCTCCAACGAAACTGCCTTCCACGGTACCACTTAGCTGGTCGTTCGCGGCGGATGTTACGCCGTTGATCGTCCGCGTGATGTTCAAACCATAGCCGGTAAGTGTGAAGAAACCATTCAACGAAAACGGCACGTTGGCCGCTTGCAGTGAGTAGGTCGCCGCGCTTGGCGTACCCGCCATCGATACCCCTAGCGTGGCGTTAAGCAAGCGGGAGGTAAAGTTGACCGACAAGGTAGCAGACGTTAAGGAACCTAACAGCCCAGCTTCGCTTGTGGGCGTCGTGGCACCAATGCGCTGGTAGGCGACTGTTCCCGTCAACACGTCAGACAAATATGGCGGATAGCCTGAGCCACCGTACGCAAAGTGCGTACCGGCTGCAGTGCCTGCAAAACTGCCATACCCGAGGAAGCTCGCAGATGTTGGCGCTACCCAGCGACCGATGGTGATTGTTGAGCTGTTGCCAATGTCGAACGTCTGCGCCTCAGCGAGCGCACCCCCAACGACGTCGGCGGAAAGACCGCCCCCAGAAAACCCACGCAGACCCAACCCGTCCAAGCTGATGTTTGCGCTGCTCGCCTGCCCAGAATAGGTTGTGCCGGGGGCCGCCAGTACAACGTCCCTCAAACCAGTGGGATCCACGCGTATCACCACCGGGGCGACAATGTTTGTGCCAACCGATGGCGGTGTGTTGCCGGTAGTAGGGTTACCCGTCGTCGGGACACTTGTCGGCAAAGTGGTGGGCAACGTATTGCCGCCTGTGGTGCCCGAACCAGTGCCGCTGCCGGTGCCGGTTGGACCACTGCCAGTGCCGCCGCCAGTGCCAGTGCCACCGCCGGTGCCGCCCCCAGTGCCAGTGCCGCTACCAGAGCCGCTCGGAGGATCGGTCGTGCCGGTTCCGCCCCCAGTGCCAGTGCCAGTGCCGCTACCAGAGCCGCTCGGAGGATCGGTCGTGCCGGTTCCGCCCCCAGTGCCAGTGCCGGTGCCGCTACCAGAGCCGCCGGTCGGGGGATCGTTTGAACCACTACCGCCGCTAGAACCGGTCGATGTTGTTGCCGCCTTGGTGGTCATCTGTGAACCAGATGCCACAAGCCCCGGCGGCGTGGGCGTTTTTTCAGGTGGCTTGTTCGGCTCAATTTTTATGGTGTCGTTTGGTCTCGTTACCACTGGGGGAAACTTGCCGTTGCTGTCCTGCACAACGTGAACACCTTCAATGGTGTGATTGAGCGTGACTTCGTTGTTACCGACCAAGCCGGTCTGAAGGATATTGCCGGAACCGCGAATACCGACCGTCGCGACTCTTGTCTTCATCACGTACTTGTCGCGGTTCGATGCCGAGAGCAATCCGGTAAAGCTGCGCAGCGTTCCCTTTAGCAAATTTAGTACCGCCCCCTCCTGTCCAGCGGGTGTGCGTTGATACCGTTCGATGATCAGTTGGGAGCTGGAGCGCAACGAGAGTTTGGCCTGATCGACCATCGCCAGCTGCGCCATACCGTCCTCTTCGGTGATGATGCGGTCACCGGGATTAACCTCCGTGCCGCGCTGCGCGACGCGTCGTTGTCCGTTGGTTTCGACATATACGGTGCCTGCAACGTAGGTGAATGTGCCACTTGCGGCAATGGCGAATTGCGGGATCGCGAACGCGCCAACAAACAGGGCTGTAGCGACCCAAACTAGGCAGTGTCGGCTACGCTGTGTTTGGTCGCAGATCGCAAGTGATGATGATCGAATCATGGTCTACCCCTAACCGGACGTACCGCTACATCTCGCAGCGAATGGTTGATGATGCTTCTTGGCGCGTGTATTCGTAGATTGCAATGTTCGAACGGTTGCGACTCGCCAGCCACTGTGCACGCATACTACAGTCGGCACGGAAGCGCCAGTTCACACCAAGGGTGACGTCGCTCAAGACGTCCTTACCAAATTCAATTGTGGTGGCGCGCGCGAAGCCGAATTTATCAACCCGGTCGGTGACTCCGATAGACTGGAAGAACGATAAGCGATCACCGGCGCTGAACTGTGCAAAGGCACGGATTCCGGTCAGTTGTTTGGATTTATCCGTCACACCATCGGCTAACTTTCGCACCGCTCGATCATTGGATCTGAACAACGTCAACTGTGTGATGGGCGAGCCCTTCATCGACCATGCGTTGAGCAGCGACATGGTGCCCACACCCGAATTGAAGTCTTCCGTATTGTTTGTCACGAAACGCGTCTGTGCGCCGATAAGCCCCACGGTTAGCTGTGTCGAGCTGGATAGGCTCAGCCGATACTCAGTACTCGCGGTGGCAGCCCGACGATCATTGGTGGGTCTTGGCTCGCCAGGTGCATCCCCCTGCTGCCAGAACGCGTTGTAGCTCGAGTTCAGCCGAATCTGGTGTACACCACGCTCCCAACTTGCCCCCGCGCGCGCGTCAGCCGTCCCGGAATTGAACGATGCTTCCTTTCGATAACCTCGTCCGCGAACGTCGCCGCCGAGGTAACCATTCCAAGACGCAGATAACGGAAGCACTAGGTCCAAGCCGAGTGCGGCACCCAAAAATGGCGCTTTGCGCTTCAATGAATTTCCGGTTGGCAACACACCCGCAAGATTAAACGCTTGCTGAACCGCCGAGCTGAAGTCGTTTGGTACGCCGGTCAGATTGGTGTCGTAACCGATTGTGGTTTCACTCCACATCGCAATCTGGCGGCGTGCCGCGATACGCCGTTGTTCGATAGCAGCGAGGTATTTATCGATCGCGTCGATGGCTGCTGCAGGGGGCGAAAGCGCTTTCAATTTACGAAAGGTTCCCTCAGCCAAATCGAGTGAGCCCGCAGTGTAGTACGCACGTGCCAAATCAAGCTGTGCGCCGGCGTTTTTTGGTTGTATCGCCAGCACACGTTCAAACGCAATGATGGATTCATCGATCTTGCCACTGTCGAGCGCGGCTACCCCGAGCAGATAATCGTACTCAACGTTACCAATGAGTTTGTCTTGCTCAACGATCAGCAGCATGTAGGCTTGCTTGGCCTTCACCTCGGCGATCAAAAGCCTCGCCTCTTGAAACAATTTGGAATTGGCGAAGCTCGGATTGACAAAACCACTGAACACCACTGCAAATGCGATTAGAGCTAATCTATAGCGGCTGAGACCTCTCACTCCACGTCGCTCCTTAAACATGATGCGGGCCAATTCAAGTTTTCATGAAAATCGACGACCTTGGATACCAACAATTACCCCCAAAATCCACGATTGATGGTCAACGTCTCTATTATCCAGATTGCATATCCGCTTTGCCAACATTGAGCGTTTTTTGTTGGGAAAAGTGACGTTCTTCGGACAGCCCTCAATGCTAGTCCCGCAGGCGACCGATGTAAACACAAGCCCCCGAAGGAGCGCCAGATTTTGGCAGCTTAAGCGGATGTCATCCCCCGATTAGGGGATGCCGCCCACTGACCGCACTGAAGAATGTGATCTATCGCATTGAGACACGCTCAGAACCACACCCGGCGGAGTGTGGCCCGATACCCCGGTAACACCACCGCCTAGGTACCGCGCGCGGACAGGACAAGCAGGGGCCCCACGCGCAGGGTGGGCGAGGTTGCCAACTCCTATTTGAAGCCGCAGACCACCTAGCGACGAAGCTACCGATCTCGTAACATTTCTTGGGCCGCATTGTGGCCCGGTATACCAGTAACCCCGCCGCCTGGATGTGTACCCGATCCGCACTGATACAACCCTGCAATTGGGGTCCGATAGTCGCCGAAGCCCAGCACCGGGCGGGCGGAAAACAGCTGGTCTAGTGATAAGGTGCCGTGAAAAATATCCCCACCGACCAGACCAAACTTTCGCTCCAGATCAAGCGGCGAGTGTATTTGCCGGGCGATGACACTTTCTTGAAAATTCGGCGCAATTTTTGTGACGGTATCGATCATCAGATCAGCGACCGCTTCGCGGTGGTCGTCCCAACTGCTGCCGTCTGGCAACACTGCGGCGACGTGCTGGCAAAAGAGGCTCGCGACGTGTTGCCCGCTGGGTGCCAGTGAATCATCCACCGTCGAGGGCAGCAACATCTCCACAATCGGCGCACGCGACCAGCCATGGGTTTTCGCATCAAAAAACGCCTGCTCCATGTATTGAAGCGAGGGAGCCATGATGATACCCGAAGACAAGTGCGGGCCGGCATCCGGCAGACACGCAAACGATGGTAACGCCGACAACGCGATATTCATTCGAAACGTGCCAGAACCGCATCTATAGGCATCTATGCGTCGCATGAATTCGCCCGGTAGCGCGGTGCGATCAACGAGCTTGCCAAACAGCAGCTTGGGATTTAAGTTCGAGACAACCTTCGCCGCATGAAGCACTTCGCCGGAGGCCAGTCTTGCACCCACCGCGTAACCACGCTCAACAATCACTTCCGAAACATCGGCATTGAGCGAGATTTCAACCCCTCGCGCAACACACTCTGCCGCCATGACCTGTGTGATGGCACCCATGCCGCCAACCGCGTGCCCCCATATACCGGGCTTGCCGTTCACTTCTCCAAACACGTGATGTAAGAGCACGTAGGCGGAGCCCGGCGTATAGGGTGACGCAAAGTTACCGACCACACTATCAAAGCCAAAACACGCCTTGATGGGTGCCGATTCGAAGTATTGATCGAGTACGTCGCCGGCACTTTTGGTGAAAAGGTCCAACACGTCGCGGCGGGCAGCCATATCGAGCGCTTTGAATTGTCTGCCGACTTTCCACGCCTGCAACAGATCAGCGATGCCACCACCGACGTTGGGCGGCGTCTCTAACAACAAGTCCTTCAACACCGCCGCCACACGATCGAGCATCGCAACATAGTCAGGCAACGCAGCAGCGTCTTTAGTAGAAAATTTGGCGACTTCGGCTTGTGTAGCCACGAGCCCACCACCGACCTTCAAATAGTCACCCGATTGGGCGGAGAGCGGCATGAAGTTCGAGAACGGTCGCTCGATCACTTTCAAGCCGCGCTCATCCAAACGCAGATCACGAATGATTTTGGGATTGAGCAGGCTGACCGTATAACTCGCCGTCGAGTTGCGAAAGCCGGGATGGAACTCTTCGGTCACCGCGGCACCGCCAACCACTGAACGACGCTCCAATACCCGTACGGACTTACCCTTTGCCGCCAAATACGCGGCGCAGACCAAACCGTTGTGGCCGCCGCCAACGACCACTACATCGTAGGTCTTATTGTTGTTAAGCATGAAAAAATCCCGACCATTTTGTCTGGCGATTATCCGTCATCCCCAAGGATGCCGCGCCGACAGGTGCCGGCCGCGGCTGGCTGCGGCTAGATGCGATCAGCCGGCAACTTCCTTCATCACCTGCGAGACATCGATGGTGGACGCCTTCTGCCGAATTTCGGGGAGGTAACGCGTCTGCAGTTGTTTTGCCTCGCCCAACATCCCAGAGAAAGAGGACTTCAACGTATCAGCAGAAAGACTCCGTCCGTTTGCGTAGTAGCGTTTTGCGACTTGGCCAAGTGCGTAGGTGGTGGCAAATGAGAACGCCGAGCCGGTCACCGCGCTGCCTGCCATACGACCGACGCCACCGGCAAGTTTGCCGAGCAATCCGCCAACTAGGCGGCGGCCAAACTGTTCAACATATTGCGAGGTCAGGCCGACACCCAACGTTCCCAAAAAATCCTTAATGTGGCCTTTATCCAACTCAAAGCCGTGTGATTTACCAACGCGATAAACCATTTTCATTTGCAGCGGAATGATTGCCATCGATGCGAGGCTTTGCGGCAACAGTTCGAGTGCGCCATTTAAGATACTGTAGTTCAGGATCATCTTGTCCAACTCCGCCTCGGTCATCGTCGAAGCAAACTTCGGTTCAACGGAGGCAGAAGTCGATTCACTGGTTAGCAGCGGAGCTGCTGCCATCGCAGCGGACTGTTTTAACACCTCGCCCACCTGCGATGCTGCCAAACCAAGAGCGGACTGCAACGAGGCGAGAAAGGCGATCTCAGCCGGAGATAGTGCGCCATCTGCATTACAAACACCAACCGCAAATTCATAGGCGAGAGCACGGCCTTCCCCACTCGCCACCATTGCTGCGGCATCGGCCACGCCAACCTTTTTCAGCAATACACCTTGGTAGAGCAGCGGCATATTGGCACCACTTTCCGCACCGAGTGCATCAGCGATGCGGCGAATCTCGGTGCGCTCTTGATCGGTGTTACTGCCGTCGGCGAATGCGGCCAGCATGGCAATGCTTAGCACACCGTCACGTTCCTGTTCATTCATGTTCTTTCACTCCAAATGGTTGCTAACAAAAATAGGCGCTTTGCCCAAGTATAGTTCGATCGGATTGCCGGTGATCCGAGTAAAAACAAAACCCTTTATTCGGCGGGCGTCTTCGAGCAAAAATTCCCCGCAATGCCCGTCTTTAAACGGGTTTGGCACTCAGCAGCTGAATTTTTTCCTGCACACGCAAGTCGAACTTAGCGACATTGACCACCACTCGCTCATGCGTCCCCTCGCCGATCAAGTCGCGCTGGTCGTGTACCTGAATCGAGAAACTGATCTTGCGGCCTTCGACGTGTGTGACCGTGGCACGCGCCACGATGCGCATCCCTACCGGCGTGGCGGCGATATGGGAGATATTCAGATGTGTGCCCAAGCTTTGATGCCCTTCTGGCAATAACGCTTCGCAGCACGTCAGCGCAGCGGCTTCGATGACATTGATCATGACGGGCGTAGCGAGCACACCGATGCGGCCGGAGCCGACACGCGAAGCGGTATGTTCGTCGCCAACCAACAGCGTGGATTCGCCCGACACGCCAACGGAGATTGCGAGATTTGTCGTCATTTTTGTCGTCGATTTTGATGTGGATTCTGCGTCTTAGCAAAGTTGCTTTATTCTAATCGTGTGGATGACACAATCCCCGCCTCAAATCACATCACTTGCAAATCTCATGTCGATAGCGCCAACCGCCACGCTCCCGTCTTACGACTACGTGATTGTAGGTGGCGGCACGGCCGGTTGTTTACTCGCCAACCGATTGTCTGCGAATCCAGCCAAACGCGTGTTGCTTCTCGAAGCAGGTGCTGGGGACGATTGGCACTGGATTCACATCCCGGTGGGTTACCTCTTTTGTATCGGCAACGTACGCACCGACTGGTGTTACCAAACAGAGCCTGAGCCGGGACTGAATGGTCGGTCCATTCTTTACGCTCGTGGCAAGACCTTGGGCGGTTCGTCGGCCATCAACGCCATGATTTACATGCGCGGTCAGTGTCGTGACTATGACGAGTGGGCGGCATTAACCGGCGATAACGCTTGGTCTTGGGAAAACGTGTTGCCGGTGTTCAAGCACACGGAAAATCACTTTGCCGGCGCTTCGCCGATCCATGGTGCGGAAGGTGAATGGCGTGTTGCGCCACAACGCCTTGACTGGCCGGTATTGGAGGCATGGCAGCAAGCGGCGACCGAGTGCGGTATCGTGCCGGTGGCAGATTTTAATGGTGGTGACAACGCAGGTAGCGCCCGTTTTCAGGTCAATCAGCGAGTCGGCATGCGCTGGAGTGCTGCGACGGCGTTCTTGCGGTCTGCCATGACCCGTCACAATTTAACTGTGATGACAAAGGCACTCGCCACTAAAGTGCGTTTGCAGAGCAGCGCTGGCACCCCGCGTGCCGTCGGTGTGGACTTCATACGCGATGGCGAACTCGTATATGCGCCGATTACTGAAAACGGCGAAGTATTGCTCGCCGGCGGTGCGATCAACTCCCCGCAGCTGTTACAACTTTCCGGTATTGGGCCGCCGGACGTGTTGTATCAACACGGCATTCATGCCGTACACCAACTTACCGGCGTTGGTGAGAACTTGCAGGATCATCTACAACTTCGGCTAGCTTACAAGGTGTACGGTGTTCGAACATTGAACGAGTGGTATCACACGTGGTGGGGAAAGCTACAAATAGCGGCACAGTTCGCGCTCTGGCGACGTGGGCCATTAACGATGGCTCCGTCACAGCTCGGCGCATTTGCAAAGTCGGATCCCACGCAAGCCAGCGCAAACCTGCAATTCCACGTGCAGCCCTTATCACTGGACAAGTTCGGCGAGCCATTGCACAAGTTTCCAGCCATCACCATGAGCGTGTGCAATCTGCGTCCCACTTCACGCGGCCACGTTCGCTTGCGCACCGCCAACGCAGCAGACGCCCCCGTCATTACTCTCAACTATCTCTCAACCGAAGTTGACAAGTCCACCGCCGTCGATGCAATCAAGCTCACTCGCCGAATCGCCTCCGCGCCTGCCATGGCACATTTACGACCTGAGGAATTTTTGCCTGGCCCGCACCACCAAACCGAAGCGGAGTTGATCGACGCGGCAGCGAATATTGGCACCACCATTTTTCATCCGGTCGGCACCTGCAAGATGGGACGTGACGCAGATCACACTGCGGTCGTTGACTCACGATTACGGGTGCGCGGTGTTGCGGCGCTGCGCGTAATAGACGCTTCCGTGATGCCAACCATCACCTCCGGTAACACCAACTCCCCCACGCTCATGATTGCTGAGCGTGGTGCTGCGATGGTGATTGCCGACGCGTCGGCGGCGGAGACACGTAACCGGGTCCACACTTGAATCCGGGCCCATCGAGAATCGCGGTACCGTCAAGTGACGCGCTGTTAGCGTGGTTTTTTGTCAGCGTTTGGGGCGTCGGTTTTATCGCAACCAAAACCGGCCTACAGTACGCCGCACCGTTTACGTTTCTGACGTTACGCTTTTCTCTGGGGATTGTTTGCCTGTTGCCGGTGTTGCTGTGGTTGCGACCGCGATGGCCAACCACCAAGAAAGCGTGGGGGCACGTTATCGTCGCCGGGTTATTGATGCACGCAATTCACTTGTCCGGCAGTCACTATGGCCAATACGAAGGACTCTCCGCCGGCGTGGTGGCCATCATCCTCGCCGCGCAACCGCTGTTAACGGCATGGATTGCCGCACTGTTGCTCAACGAGGCGGCATCACGGCGTCAATGGTTGGGTATTGTCATCGGACTGTTCGGTGTGTTGTTGGTGGTGTGGCACAAACTCGATATCCACGCCATGAATGGCAAAAGTCTGACGGCTGTTTTGGTGGCGTTGATCGTGTTAACTGTCGGCACGTTGTATCAGCGACGGTTTTTGGCGGACACTGATTTGTGGTCGGCCGCCTTCATTCAATTCGTTGCCTCTTTGGTTGTGCTCGCCCCGTTGGCGATCATTGTTGAAGGTGCCAAGGTGGAAAGGGCGTGGCAGTTGTTTGCCGCAATGCTGTTTTTAGTGGTACTCGCCTCCATTCTCGGTGTCAGCGCGTTGCACATTCTGATGCGCCGCGGTCAAGCCACACGTGTCTCCAGCATTCTCTATTTGCCGCCGATTTTTGCCGTTGCCGCTGAATGGCTGATGTATTCGGTCGTGCCAACACCTCTCACCTTTGTGGGAATCACCATTGTCTGCCTCGGCGTTTGGCTCGCCCAGTCAACTGAACACTGAAAGCCGCCCTTGAAGCCACCCATCGCAATGAAACCGCTGCCCCTCATCATCATTCTGTTGATCCTCAACCATGTTGCCTCCTACGGAAGCCGGGTGACCGTAACGCTGTTTGCCATCAACCAACAATCGTCGGCTTTCACCATTGGCTTGTTGATGGCGCTCTATGCACTCTTGCCAGCGTTCTTATCGGTGGCTGCCGGCCGGTGGATTGATCGCATCGGTGTAGAAAAGCCATTTCAGCTCGGCTCGATTGCGGTCGGCGTTGGCACTTTCGCCGCTTTCTTATGGCCGTCGATCTACGCGCTCTACTTCACCAGCGTCATCGTCGGTTTGGGATTTATGTTAATCAACGTTGCCGCCTATCACGCCGTCGGAGAAATGAGCAGCGCGGGCGAACGACCGATTAACTTTAGCTACGTCGCTCTCGGCTTTTCGACCTCAACATTTATCGCGCCAATCTTGTCCGGCGTGATCATCGACAACTTCGGTCATCGAATGGCGTTTTTGGTGCTAACGCTGTTCACTGTTTTGCCGATCATCGCGTTGTCGTTTCGATTGCTGCCGATGCATCGTCCGCACAAATCGGAAGAAGAAAAACTTACTGGTCCGGTACTCGACTTGTTAAAAAATACCGAAGTCCGGCGGCTTTTCATCAACATGACAATCCTCACCGTCGCGTGGGACGTTTATGGCTTTGCCATTCCGATCCACGGCTCCAACATTGGTCTCAGCGCCTCGGAAATCGGCATTGTGATGGGCGCATTCGCGGCAGCGACATTCAGCGTTCGCTTGGCAATGCCATTTCTCGTACAACATATGCGGCCGTGGGGTGTGCTCAAGCTTTCACTATTGGTGGCGGGGTGCAGTTTTGCGTTGATCCCTTTTACGCATCACATCGGGCTGTTGATGGTGTTGATATTTGTGCTGGGCCTTGGCCTAGGTGCGCCGCAACCGATGGCACTGACGCTATTGCACGAAACCACCCCGAAGGGCCGCGCCGGCGAAGCGCTTGGTCTACGCACCACACTGATCAATACATCACAGACGACGATGCCGATGTTGTTTGGTTTGGTCGGCGCCGCATTCGGGCTCGCACCGATTTTTTGGGCGATGGCGTTTTTCCTAATCGGCGGTGGTGCGCTGACCGGCGACAAGCCACGCAAGCACTAGGGTTTTCCTGCGGTCGGCGTTTGCAGTTCAGACAACTTAAGTTCACGCTCCCATAGCTTTTCGCCGACATTGGAAAACGACCGCATGGTGATCTTGCGTTCGGCGCGAGGCCCGGAGAAATCGATGGTGCAGAAGTTCCGCTGATTGACCAGTGTTCCTTCCACTAGCGCCTTGTTGCTACGCTCAGCCGGATCCAAGCTTGACACCGCTCCCGAACTGATTGGCGAACAGGTCAATTCGTACAAGGGGTAGGTTCCCGGGCGATCGGTCTTGAGCAGTTCAGTGAAGTGGCGGTCCCCCGACAACAGAATCACGCCATTAATCTTATGGTCGACCAAGAACTTGAGGAAGTCTGCGCGCTCTTCTGGAAAATTGTGCCAGCCCTCAAAGCGATTCACTTCGTTGGTCGTTTGTCCACCAACGGCGATCAATTTGACTGGTGAGTACGAGGCTAGGAGCGCGTTTTTCAGCCAACGCAGCTGCTCGGCACCAAGCTTGGTTTTGTCCTTCGTCTGCAGCTTATCGTTGTCGCGATGGTACCGGTTGTCGAGCATAAAGATTTCGGCATCGTTAAAGCGGTGATTGCCAAAAATACCGGGCGTCTCTGGCAGGCCGTAGGTTGCGTTGGCCCAGTAACGCTTAAACAGTTTCAGCGACTCCCCCTTAAAGCGATAACTGCTATTGGAATCGTTTGGACCATATTCATGGTCATCCCAAATCGCCAGATGGGACCCGGTACGTAGCAGCGGCTGGATGGCCGGAACACGCCGATCAAATCCCCAGCGATAGGCGAGGCCCATTTCGCTGTCTTCATCAGCTTCGCGATGGTACAAGTAGTCCCCCATCCACAGCGTGAGGTCGGGCTTTTGTTTGACGATATGGTCAAACACCTCAACCGCGCCACCGTAAGGCCTACCGGGACGATCAAACTCCGCGTCGTTATTAAACACACACGAACCAAAAGCGAGTTTCCAATCAGGCGGCTCAGTGCGCCACTGCCAATTGGCTTGGGACTTAAATGCGAGAGTTTGCGGGACTTTTTGCTCGCGGCCGTCGATCAATATGCGATAACCGTAGCTACGACCCGGCTGCAAAAGCCCCAACGTGAATTGCCCGACAAAGTCCTCGGACGCTGAAAGTAACTGCGCTGCTGTGCGGGAAACTTTCTCGGGTTCAGCGAGCGACCAATACTCGACCGCCGCAGTGCCCTTGCCCGACGCCTGCATCCAGACCTTGGCTTGGCGCATCGCGGTAGCCCCTATCATGGGCCCGGCGACCAACGCCGCTGGTGCCGGCTTGGACACATTTTGTGGCGGGGCTTTTTGCGCCACTGCGTTCAAGGTAATCGCCGACATGACCGCAAAGGCCGCAAAAAAATGGGTGCCGCGCATCTAACCGCTCCTAGAGTTGATTGGCTCTCGTATTACTGCCCGTGTTGCGACACAGTGCGGTAAGCATAACGTAGCCTTGTAACAGTTTAGTTGCAGTGTGGAGGGCACCCGCGCAAAAAAGACTTGCAAAGTTTGCAAAAACTGTATAAAAAGTCAGTTATGGAAAATTTAACCGCACGCCAGCAAGAAATTCTCGACTTCCTCAAACAATGGATTGTGGAAAACGGCATGCCGCCGACTCGCGCCGAAATATGCGCGGCGCTGGGCTTCCGTTCACCTAATGCCGCTGAGGAACACCTTCGGACCTTGGAGCGCAAAGGTGCGATTGAAATGTTGCCCGGCTCATCGCGCGGCATTCGTATCTTGGGCGAAGAAACCGCCGCTAACGATGAAGAATTTGGCTTGCCACTGATTGGTAGCGTTGCCGCCGGATCACCGATTCTCGCCGCCGAAAACATGGTCGGCCGTTATCCCGTCAGTCCGTTGATGTTTCAGCCTAGAGCCGATTACCTGTTACAGGTAAAAGGGATGAGCATGAAAGACGTCGGCATCATGGATGGCGACTGGCTCGCGGTTCACAGAACCCAACAGGCGCGTAATGGCCAGATTGTTGTGGCGCGCGTCGAAGGTGATGCCACCGTCAAACGCTTGAAGGTGAAAGGTAAACAAGCCTTCCTCGTGGCGGAGAACCCCGATTTTTTGCCGATTGTGGTGGATCTCTCGAAACAAACGCTCGATATCGAGGGTCTGGTCGTCGGCGTTGTCAGGACAATGTAGGTCGCGTTTCAACCACATCCGTCCGCCTATAGTCTTGTGATGAATTCGACGCCAACGCTAACCGATAAAAACGTAATCGACCCAGTAGAGTGTCGCCGCTTTGTAGACGCTTGGAAAATCGCGGGCGAGTTTTTAGAGTCCGAGAAAGTTCAACGTCTGCGGGCCATGACCGATGATGAAGCGCGCGAAATCATGCATGCCATCCTTGCATTCCCACTGCCAACCGACATGCTTCCTCGAGAGTGTGGCTTGGTAGAGCAACAAAAATGGTTCCAGAAGTTACCGCCGCATCGCTAGCCCCGCAGATTCAGGCGGCATTTCACGTTCAGCAATTTCTTAGTAATGCGTTTCGCGGCTTCTGTTTTGTCGGCGGCATGGCGCTGTTTCGATGGAGTGAGCCTAGGCTCACGCGTGATGTTGACCTGACCATCCTCTGTCCGTTCGGTGATGAACCCGAAACGATCGACTGGTTGCTAGGTCAGCTCGACCCAAGGCTGCCAAACGCCCGCGAGTACGCTATGCGGTATCGCGTACTGCTCTTGAAACACGGCGGGATAGACGTCGACGTATCTCTAGGTGCAATTGACTTTGAGCACCGAGCGGTCGAGCGTGCAACCCCGCACCTGTATGCGCCCGGCGTCGAACTCACGACATGCTCCGCTGAAGACCTCGTAGTCTTCAAGGCATTTGCAGACCGCGGTCAGGATTGGGTCGATGTTGAATCCATAATGAAACGATGCGGCCCGAAACTTGACTGGTCAGTTATCGACACTGAGTTGAAGCCACTCGTCGAACTTAAAGAGTCATCAGAAATCCTTGATCGGCTCTTGCGGCTGCGTAAGCAATACCAACTCGGGCCCTGAAAACGCAACAATGGCCAAACTCTATTTTCGCTTTGCCGCGATGAACGCCGGAAAATCCACAGCGCTGTTGCAAGTCGCGCACAACTACGAAGAGCGCGGCCAGTCTGTTGACCTCTACACGGCGCACGTCGATGATCGTTATGGTGTCGGCAATGTGACCTCGAGGCTGGGTGTTACCCGCGAGTCAGCAACGTTTTCCGATGAGACCGACTTCGCTGCGCTTTATGCCGTCAAGCAGCGACCATCGTGTATCCTCATCGATGAAGCCCAGTTCCTCAGCGAAGCACAAGTGCGCCAGTTGCACGAACTTGCGCACACTTCCTCCACGCCAGTGATTTGCTATGGGCTACGCAGCGACTTCCAAGGCAATCCTTTCCCTGGATCAAAGGCGCTGCTCACGCTCGCAGACGACCTTGAGGAAATGAAAACCATCTGTCGTTGCGGACGCAAAGCGACCATGAATGTGCGCCTCGATGCTGCCGGTAACCGCATGACCGAAGGTGCACAAGTCGAAATCGGCGGTAACGATCGTTACGAGGCGGTCTGTGCCCGGCGGTTTTACACAGGCAAGTGCTAGCCTGAATATTTCACCGAAGTTGTAGACAGAAATCGGCGTTGATCCATATCTCTTTTATGCTGGAGGTATCGAATCAACGCATGAAGGAGGAGCAACGTCGATGCCTAGTTGTATCGAAGCTTTACCGTCGACGCGGCTCGAATTTGGCCGTCTTGGACGGCGCGGTATTGAAGGCCGCTTTGATGGCGGCAGCATGACCAGTGATGGCGGCGTGATGTTGCTGGCCAAGCTGGATCAGCGGCTGGGGTTGACAGAAGCCGCCGCACGATCCATTACCGATCCGCGCGAACCATCGGCGATCATCCACAGCATCCGCGACATGCTCCGCCAGCGGGTGTATGGACTGGTACAAGGCTGGGAGGACCTGAACAATCACCCCCAACTGCGTCGTGACATTGCCTACCAAAGTGCGGTCGGACGAGCAGACGATCTGGCCAGCGCACCGACCTTATGTCGATTGCAGAAGCTTGGTAGCCGTGCGGTCGCCGTCAAGCTGCATGAAGTCCTGATCGAGCAGTTCATCAAGAGTTTCAAGGCCGCGCCCGAAGAACTGGTGCTTGACTTTGACGCCACCGACTGACCGCTCTATGGCAAGCAGGAGGATCGCTTCTTTCATGGCCACTACGATAGCTATTGCTACCTGCTGCGGTATGTCTTTTGTGGCGAACAGATGCTAGCTGCCCATCTGCGACCGTCCAAGATCAATGGTGCCAAGCATGCTGGGGCCATCCTGAAGTTGCTGGTGACCCGATTACGGCAGGAGTGGCCAGCCGTCAGAATCATCTTCCGGGCCGATTCAGGCTTTTGTCGGCAGGATTCTGAACTGGTGTGATCGTCACGCCGTGCACTACATTGTTAGCCTCGCCCGCAACAGCCGCCTGCAAGCGCTGGTCGCCAAGGTCGAATCGGACATGAAGATGGTCTTTGACGACACTGGGATGAAGCAACGCCGCTTTGTTGAACTCATCTACGGTGCACGAACTTGGAAGACTAGCCGTCGTTGTGTGGCGCGACTGGCGTTTGGTTCGCTGGGCAACAACCCGCGCTTTGTGGTGACCAACATTTAACCGACCGAGCGTGATGCGGTCGAGTTGTACGATATCCTCTATTGTCGGCGGGGCGAAGCGGAGAACCGCATCAAGGA
>JBIIYQ010000143.1:0-7118 GCA_044346745.1 Usitatibacteraceae bacterium
CACTGAATTGAAGAATCTAGGCGGGATGTTTTGCGATGCGCTGGTAAATGTCTATGGCGCAGACAGCATGTTTGTGATCGAGGAGACGTGCGTCTAGCGGAGCTTATTGCTGGCGCAGTTTACTTGTACGGCAGGGCGTCACCCGGCCACGTTGGTACGCGCTCGTCAATTCCCGGCGAAGGCATTCCGGGCAGTGTTGACGCCTCACCTTCAAGTGCGCCATACACCGCGCGCCACACGAGCTCCGGATCGATTTCATTCATCGATATTTTGTCTCGGCACGTCGGCCCGGCGAGCGGGTGATCAATCGCGGAGAGGGCGGGGTGGTCCAGCGGCTTGTAGAGCGCACTTGGAATAGAAGGATGGTACATCACCACCATCGGCTTCTTCAGCGCGCTATAGAGATGTGTAGGCCCGGTGTCGATACCGACATAGAGATCTAGGTGAGACATCAGTGCCGCGGTTTCGCGAAGCGTTGTCTTGCCCGCAAAGCTAATCACCCGACCTCGCAGTGATCGCTCCAATTCCGCAATGCGGGGCCGGTCGCCTGGGGCTCCAAAACAAATAAAGCGTGCATCCGGGTAGGCTTGAATGATGCGCAGCGCCAAGTCGATAAAGCGCTGGATCGGCCAATCACGCCATGCCTTGGTCGCAAAACTTGCGACCTGAAATCCTACTTTCGGAAAGTGATTCGACGCACCAAGAATGCCGAACATCGTTTCCGCGGCGATTCGCTTTTCGTCTTTGGTAATCGCAGTATCGATGCCAAACCCGTTGGCAGCAATCCCCGTTGCAGTGGGCATTGCAAGAAACCACGCCACGGCGTGTATGCTGTTTTGCGGCGGTGCATCGAAGGCAAACGCGAGTTTCTGGTTGATCGCGGCATCCCGCTGACGCTCGGCGATGACAAGGCGGGCCTTGCGCAGCGCATAACTTACCAGTGCCGTATCTTGTCCCCATACAAACGCGTAGTCGTACTCGGGCTTGGTCAGCGCATCTTTCCAGCCACGTGTCCAGGCCGATTTCTTGGTGATGCTTCCAACCTTGCCGAGATAGGGCAAGTGCTCCAGCACCTCGACACGCTGCGGGTGGCCGAGGCAGGTTAGCTTTGCGTTGGGAAAATGCGCGGCAATCGCACGAATGGCCGGGGTCGCAAGCAGGGTATCGCCAATACGCGTGACATTTATGATCAGCACGCGTTCAGCTTTGGCGGCGTCGGCTGCGCTAATGATCACGGCAACTCCTTGCGCAGATTGTCGAGCTGGTTCAGCGACATCTCAAGGACGAGCAACTGAAAAATCTGTTCGGCGTAGCGCGATTTGCCCCGGCGGTAATAGATCAACAGTTGTTTTGCCGCGTTGCCGCGAATTTGGCCGTCGGTAAGCTTCTCGAGATTAGCGGGCATGTCCTCCAAGCGATCGGACAAGTCAGTCTTGAGCCAGGAATCGAGTGGTGGATTGAAGCCTTTTTTCTTGGCGTTGAACAGATCGAACGTGGCGAGTTGTGGCATGGCTGCGCGCAACAACTGTTTGGCCGGCTGGGTAAAGCGTTGAGTGGTTGGCATGCTGGTTACCAATGAGACCCAGCCATGGTCTAACAGCGGTGCACGTAGCTCAAGGCCATGCGCCATGGTGCACAGGTCACCTTTGCGAAGGATGTATTCGGGCAGATAGTTCAGTCGATCAATTTCCAATAGTTCGCTGATGGGGCCGCGTGGATTGGGCGTCTCCAGCCATTTTTGCTCCGTACTTTTCTCCATCCCCCGCCAGTAAACGGGACTTTTGCCTTCAAGTGCCGGCTGTAATGCGGCCCGTTGTGACGGGGTAAAGCCTGAGAAACGCAGGCTGTAGGCATTCCACCAATCCAGACGCACTTCGTCAAAAAACTTGGATACACCGCCGCCAGCGATATCGCGATTGCGCAGCACGCTGTTGTTGCCGCCAAAGACTGCGCGACGCCAACTCGTCTTTAGGTGTTTGTCAAAACGTTTGTAGCCTGCGAACAATTCATCACCGCCGTCCCCACCCAAAACCACTTTCACGTGTTTGGTGGTCTCGCGTGCGAGATACCAGCTCGGCATCGCCGATGGATCTGCGAAGGGTTCGTCGAGGTCTTCAACAATTCGATCGATGTCGTCACGAACAGACCCGGGAACGGCGATTACTTGACTTGCAAAGCCCAGTGCGGACGCTATCTTCGTCGCCGTCTGCGACTCATCCATTTCTGGCTTGTCAAAGCCAGCGGTAAATGTTTGCAGCGCCGAGTGCCCGGTCAATGCGAGGCGTGATGCAACCGTCGATGAATCAATGCCGGAGGAAAGAAACACACCAAGTGGTCGGTCTGCAACGGTGCGCATTGAGACCGCGGTGTCGAGTGTTTCAAGCCATTGATCATCGGGGATCGGTCGATCAGCCAATACGTCTGGAGGTGTCCAATAACACTTGGTTTCAATACGACGTGATTCCAAGTCAAGCGACAACCAATGCGCATTGGGTAGACGCTGAATGTTTTGAAAAATGGTCCGTGGCGCGGGGACGTAGCGATGCGCAAGGTACGCGTCGATCGCATAACGATCCCATTGTCGCGCGCCCGAAGGCGCAAACGGGAGAACGCTACGTACGGTGGAGCCGAACGCTAAATTGCCGTCTACAAAAGAATAGACCATCGGCTTGAGACCCATACGGTCACGTACCAGCCAGAGCTTTTTGATGCGTAGATCAAGAATGGCGATCGCAAACATGCCGCGCAAGCGCGAAAGCATGTCGATGCCCCAGTGTTGATAAGCGTGCAGAATAAATTCAGTGTCGGACTTTGTCTTGAACACCGCGCCTGCAGCCTTTAATGTCTCGGCATGCCCGGCCCAGTCGTAGACTTCACCGTTGTAACAAATCCAGACGGAGCCGTCGTCGTTTTGCATCGGCTGATCGGAAATCGGGCGGGGATCGATGATGGAAAGCCGTGCGTGAATCAACGCACTTGGTGCGTCAGCCAATTCTCCTGCGCGGCTCCAATCGGCGTTCCAACGTACACTGTGTTGCGCATCTGGGCCACGGTTCTTGAGTGCCGTCATCATCGCGTCCACCGTGGTTGCGGACACGTTGCGTTTGGCGAAGAACCCGGCAATGCCGCACATCGCTATTTGCCCTTGTGCGCCGCTACCGCGCGACCAAATACTTCGGTCATACGATCCAGCATGACATCAATGCCAAAGGAGGTCGACGCGTATGCGCGACCAGCCTGACCCATATTCAGTCGCAGCGCCTCGTCTTCCATCAATCTTTCGAGCGCGGCTGCAAGCGCCGCGGCATTTTTTGGTGCCACCAAAATGCCGGTACTGCCATCTTGCACGGCCTCCGCAATCGCACCGACCGGTGTAGAAACCACTGGTAATCCACAAGCCATCGCCTGCATGATGCCTTGTGGTACACCTTCATCGCCAAAGGAGGGAAGGGTGAAGATATCAAGCGTCGACAACCACTCCGGAACGTTGTCCACATTGCCGACGAAGCGTACAACTCCAGACAGGTTTTCGTCCTCCACACGCGAGGTGAGGCGGGCGCGTTGCGGGCCATCACCAATGATGATCAGTCGCCACTCTGGAAATTTAATTCGCAGCAACTTTAGTGCATCAAGCAAGTAGTCATGGCCCTTCCAATCGCGCAGCGTCGCCAGAATTCCAATCGTTGGATTCTCCGATACACGCAACCTCGTCCTCATTGCCGATTTGTCGAGCGGCTGGAAGCGATTCAAATCGATGCCTGTTCGGACCGAGGTCATGCGATCCAATAGGTAACCGTTATCCCGGTGGAGTTGTGCTTTTAGTGCTTCGCCAGTGGTTGCGATATGCGCCGTGGCCTTTGTGTACAACCAGCGTGTTGACCAGTGATTGTTTACTGCTGTGGAAACATGACGGGTGCGGACAATAGGCGGCATGCCGGACAAGGTTTGACAAACAATGGCAGTCAGCCATGCATCGGTTGAACTATGCGTATTGATTACGTCATACCGCCCCACATTGGACGCAAGCCACCGGCGAAGATCGAGCAACGGTCCAACGCGTTTTTTCGCAATATTGATGGCTTCAACAGGAACGCCCATTTTTTTTGCAGCGGGAAGCATCTCGGCGTTCGGGGGCGTAAGCAGCATCACGTTGTGCCCTCGATCGAGCATGCCGCGCGCTTCAGTAAGGACGCGGATCTCTTGCCCACCCCAGCCGATCGACGATTCGGTATGCAGAATCGAAAGTGTTGGCTTGTTGCTCAAAGTGAAAACTCCGGCGCGTAACGTTCGAACCACTGCTCCAGCACGGTCAGCGCCCAAATACGTCCCGCGTGATTGCTTCGGCCCGATGCGTGCTCGGCCTGTATCTTTGCCAGAGCGCCTGGGCGAAACAACCCACGTTTGGCGAGTCCTGTATTGCTGTTGCCATGAGCGCCGAGTGCGGCGTCCACATGAGGCTTTAGACCCGACTGTAGCCAACTGGATAACGGCATGACAAATCCCTGTTTGTTGCGATAGACGATTTCTTCAGGCAGGTATCGCGTGGCCAGTTTCTTGAGGACGTACTTGGTCGTCGTGCCGTGTTGCTTAAGCTCGGGCTCGAGGCGCGCAACAAATTCGACAAAACGATGATCAAGGTAAGGCACCCGCGCCTCAAGGGAATAAGCCATGGTTGCGCGATCAACCTTGGTGAGCAAATCATCTGGCAGCCAGAGGCGCAGATCGACGTACATGATTTTCTCAAGATAGTCGCGGGCGTTACATTCATCGTAGAACTTTGCAGCATAGTCTGCTATGTGCGTTTTTTGTTTGGACAGAAATCCCTCGGCAAAGAGCGTTGGCTGTATCGAACGATCAAAAACGTTCGGGATGGTCGCGTAACGCTTCGCCTTAGGTTGCATGATGGCTTTGACGAGGCGATCTTTGCGTGCAGCCGCGGGTAACATGCCCAGCAGAGCAGGGAAGGGTGAACCGGAGGCGCCCAAGATCGCGGAGACTTTTTCCTCCGACACCCGCTTCCGATAGTTGGCATAACCTGAGAATAGTTCATCAGCGCCTTCGCCGGTGAGCGCAACCGTCACATGTTGGCGTGTCAGTTTCGACAGCAACATCGTCGGCAGGGCGGCTTGATCACCAAACGGTTCGTCGAACACATTTACCCAATCGCCGAATGCATCGGTGACGTCCGACGGCTTGACCATCAACGCGTGGTGGTGGCTTCCCAGATGAGCAGCAACCTTGGCAGCTTCGTCGTGTTCACTCTGTGTGGTGTCGGGGAGACCGGATTGGTCGAGGAAACCTAAGTTAAATGTCTCAATCGGTTTACCGGTGAGGTCCGTCATTAAAGCCGCGACGACGCTTGAGTCAACGCCACCGCTAACAAACGCACTGAGTGGGACGTCGGAAACCAACATCGACTCAACCGAGCGACGAAGTTCGCTGTCGAGCAAATCGACCGCCTCTTGTTCTGACATCGATTGCTTCTGCTGATAGTCAACCGACCAGTATCGCCATCGCGCGATATCGCCTGTCCGGATGTTGACTCGCAGCGCGTGGCCAGCTTCAAGTTTGGCGACATCTCGGTAAATGGTCAGTGGCGCCGGGATGTACTGGCATTCCAAAAAGAGTCCGAGCGCATCTAAGTTGATGTCTTTTGAGACGGCGGGGTGCTCGATCAGCGCTTTTAGTTCAGAGGCGAATGCGAATGTCTTCGCGTTTGCCACAAAATGCAGCGGCTTGACCCCAAGTTGATCTCGTGCGACCAAGAGGCTTTGGTCCGCCTTGTCAAAGCTGGCAAACGCGAACATACCTTCGACGCGCTGTAATGCGCCGTCGCCCCATTCGGCAACAGCCTGCAACAGCACTTCGGTATCGCCGTTGGTGGCAAAGTGCCTGCCGAGAGCGCGTAACTCATCTCTCAGGATTCGGTAGTTATAGATTTCCCCGTTAAAGACAATGGTGTGCCGACCGTCCGCGGTCGTCATTGGTTGGGTGCTGGCGGCTATGTCGATAACGGCCAGACGTCTGTGTGCGAGATGCACGTTTTCGCGTGCAAAGTAGCCTTCTGCATCCGGCCCCCGGTGCGAAAGCCGACGGTTCATCCGGCGCAACAGGTCGGGGGCATCGTACTCAGCCCGACCAAAGGTCACGAAACCGCTTATCCCGCACATGACTGTCTACCGTTTAGCTTTGGCAGGCGACGTTCAACGGCGGGATACGTTAGATCGCAGGAAACGTGGAGGGTCGCGACAGGCAAGTGTAGTCTTCAGACGATAAGGGCAGGGAAGAGTTTACTAGACACCCGCAGGCATATCGTTTAGACGCGAACCCGTTTGGGTGGATTCGTCCG
Organism: Usitatibacteraceae bacterium; assembly: GCA_044346745.1. Lineage (GTDB taxonomy): Bacteria > Pseudomonadota > Gammaproteobacteria > Burkholderiales > Usitatibacteraceae > UKL13-2. The sequence goes on from JBIIYQ010000143.1 coordinate 6,350, forward strand.
GCAAGGTGCAGCAAGGACGGCTTGTTTCAGGCTATTTGTGCCGGAAACGTCCGTCATTGCTTAGGTTTGGGCTGTGGCTATTTCGATTGCTCCGGCTAGTAAACATGGTCTATCCGGCGCAGGGCGCATCGGCTATTCGTCCGCACGCCATCACCAGTGTCATCGGCGGCACGTTTGGCACCGGCAGCTACACCTATGGCACCAACGGTAATCTGGCCACGGCACACAATGGCCGGACCGCGACGAGAACCAGCTTTGACATGCCGCTGACGCTCACCAAAGGCACCAATACGGCTACCTTTACCTATGGGCCAGAGCATCAGCGCACCAAGCAGGCGAGAGGCGACGCCACGGTGGTGACCTATGCCGGTGCACAGGAAGTGGAGACCACTAGTACCGACCAACGCACCATCAAGACCTATTAAAACTAAAGGCAATAAAAGGGGCTAGGGTCTCATGCCAACACTTTAAGCAAAATTGTCTTTGTTGCCGACAGAAATTGACCGATTGGATGGCAATAAGGAAATTATCTCCCCGGCGAAGGCCGGGGCCCAAGTTTGCGAAACGATTGAACACACCTTGGATCCCGGCCTTCGCCGGGATGATACGCTTAAGGTAGTGCTATGATGGACAGCCTAGGGCGAGCGACTCACACCAGCCCCAAAGGACGATCCAACCTGCGGGTGGTCAAGCGACGAACAAAGCAGTACTTGCCGAGAAAGGGGCATGAACTCATGAACAACAAATACTGTTGGGCGCTTATAATCAT
>JBIIYQ010000144.1:0-7112 GCA_044346745.1 Usitatibacteraceae bacterium
TCGCGTTACACCCGGCCAAGCGCGAGCATTTGTCGATGATTTCATCGGTCAGCAATCAGGGCACGATGCGGTGGATGATTATTGATGGCAGCTTCAATTCTGAGCGCCTCATTGAGTTCATGCGTTTGCTGGTAAAGGATGCAGGCAAGAAGGTGTTTTTGGTCTTAGTTAACCTGCGCGTCCACCACAGTAAGCCGGTCAAGGCCTGGTTGGCCGAGAACAAGTCAGCAATCGAGGTCTTCTACTTGCCCGCCTACAGCCCTGAGTTGAATCCGGATGAGCGATTGAATGCGGACGTCAAGCACATCATCGGAACCCGGGTACCGGTGCGTACGAAAGAGACGTTGAAAAACACTGCTGGTTACTGGTTAAGCGAACGCCAGCGTGAACCCGAACGTATCAAGTCGTACTTCCAAGATCCGCAAGTCAAATACGCCGCCTAAATTTTTATTTGCCATATTTAACTGCCGGATCAATGGAAGTACCGGCGGTTTCAAATAATTAGTGCAACACAATATTGTAAACACGTGCAAAGGCGGGTGTTTCAAGCACTATTGCCTGAAAAGACCCGCCGATAAAGGACTTCGATCGAACAGAATGTTCGCCTGAAAAGGATTTGTGGCGAAGCGAGGTCTGCTGTCGCCTAACACTTTGCCGCGACTCCGCTCCGACTAGGAACCGACTGACGTCGATCTTCGGCAGCCCACCTGCGCCTCTTGATCAGGTTCTAATCGGTCGTTCTATTGAAATAAAAAAGCCGCACATCGTGCGGCTTTTCTACTTGGTCCAACAAATTTGCGCTTAGTCCCTCACTTGGATTGATTGTCTAGTGACTTGGCCGCTCGGCGTTGTAACGGTTACTGTGAGGGTGCCCGAACTGGCAGTGTTACTGCACGTGAATGGCGCAGTTGTACCACTCTGTGTCGCGTCGCTAGCGATCGTTACTGCAAAGCTGCCGACTCCGTCAGCCGCGGTTGTGCTGATTTTAGGTGCCGATGCCGGACAGCCAGGAAACGAGGCTACGCAAGCTATTGAATTTGGAACCGTGAAATCGGTCGTCAACGACCGAATAATTCCGTTGGTTGTCGCGATCGCCACTGTTGTGCCCGCTGGCATAACGTTGCCGCGCGCGTCACTAACTGTGAACACTAGCGTTCTTTCGGCAGGAGGGGTAAATGTGCTTCCCGTCGAGCATGTGGCAAAGTCGACTGTCGGCGCGCTGGATGAGATTTGTGCGGCGGACCCAGAAAACAGTACTACGGCCCGACCACGAACATGGATGCTTTTTGAAGCACCGCACGACCCAGCAGAACTTCTGCCGGGTGTCACATCATCGCAGCTCACGCCGTTGAATTTGCCGTCCCCGCGCGTGTAGCTTCCATTGCTGTTGAAGTCGATGAACGGCTCGTCGGCATAGGCGTTTTCATTATTCTTTTCGTTAACGTCTAGCCAGGCTTCCGGAAGATCGGTAGAAGCGCCGTTGAGATCGACGAGTTCATTAAGTGATATGTCAAACCATCCATTGCCGTTTCTATCGGTAAATGATTCCTCCCCGATCGCGTAGGCAAGAATTGCAATCCGCCCATTGGTGGTTCGGAAGTTTTGACTGTTCATGGTGACTGAGCAGGCTCCGTTAACCGTTGTACACGATGCCCCAATAGAACCACCGGCTGACGTGAAATTCACCACAACCCCGTCAGGAACCGGGTTGCTGAATCGATCTGCCAAACGAGCCGTAATCGTGGTCGTCGTGCCATCCCGCACATAGCCTTCAATGTTGAACGTAGACACCGACAGCGAGAAACCGCCCTGTGCGGGCACACCAGTCGAAACCGTCAACTGATCCGACTGCGTTGTAAGCGTTTGTGTGCCGACGACCGTTGTCGCCGTGACGCGTACCGGTGTGCTCACGCTGCCGGCTTGCACCGTGGTTGAAACTACGCCTGTCGCAGGATCGGAAACGGCACTCGCTGGAGAAATGGTGAGACCGCCTACCGATGTACTTGGTGTGAAATTGACTGTAGTCCCGCCCACGGGGTTTCCGGCGACATCAACCAATCTAAACGACACCAAAGACGTCTCCTGGCGACCTACACCACCAGTGCCGCGGAGCGCGATGGAGGTTGGCCTTGCTGAGACAAATTGAATCGAACCGATCGCTGGCGCGGTAACCGTTAACGTGCCGGTCGATGATGGGGAGAGACCAGTGACCGAGGCGGTAATGGTGTCCACACTCGCACAGCCGTTATCGCGATACGTCGTTGTCGCCACACCATTAACAGTGGTGACTGGCGTGGTGATGGTGGCTTTACCGCTAGAGATACAAGGCGACGTGAAATTCACAGTCAGTGGTATCGAGGTCACGACACCGCCGACGGATGCGGTCACACTCACGTTGGTTGTGCCGTATGCCGAAAGCACTGGCGTTTGAATAGTGACAGGGCTGAGTGTCACGTTGGCCGCGCCGACGGTATAACCCAAGGTCGCAGTCACAGGTATGGTGGCTGTCCCCATGCCGATTTGAGCAGAGGCCGTCACGGTCGCGGCACCTGATGCTGTGATGCTGGCAGGGTTCAACAACACACTTGCTGCACCTGTTGCATCGGTCAAGGCCGTTCCCGAAGCGGGTGAGAACGTTCCAAACGTGGCGTTGGTGGCGAAGGTCACGACGGTGCCGACGGATGGCGCGCCTGTCGTTTCCCTCAGCAGGGCAGTTACCCGCGCAGGGCTTCCAGACGAGACGGAGGTGCGGAGCGCGCCGGTCGTCGGGTCTGTGAGGTTCAGCGTAATCACTGGCGCTGCGCTCGAGGTGTAACCAATACTGCCGGTAACGGTTACTGGCGTGGCGCTTCCCGCGACAATGGTTTGGCTTGTGGCCGTTACGGTTGCCCCGCCAGAAGTCGTTGATGGGTAAAGAAGTACGGAAGCGACGCCAGTAGAGTCGGTCACTGCAGTGCCGTTGGCGGGAATGAATGTGCCGATCGTTCCCGTGGTGGTAAAACTCACGACTGCGCCAACCACCGGCGTGCCGGTACCGGTCCTAAACGTTGCGCTGACCCTTGCCGGATTTTGTGGAGAGACCGAGGTACGCGGCGCGTTTGTCGTCGGGTCTGTCAGTGTCACCACAAAGCTCGGTGGGCTCGCAACCGCCGTCACTGAATAGTTAACTGTAGCAGTGTAGGTGGTTGCGGTTGTCTGTCCTGCTAGGGTCGTCTGACCGGTCGCCGTCACAGTGCCCGCGCCCGTGGCAGTAGAGCTATTCAGGATGACAGAGGCAACCCCGTTAGCGTCGGTCAGCGCCGTGCCAACGGCCGGATCAAAGACGCCCAGCGTGGCATTCGTCGAAAACAGTATCACGGCGCCAACAATCGGCGCGCCCTGCGCCGTCCTAAAGGTAGCGCTGACCCGCCCAGGATTGCCGAAGGCAATGGTGGTGCGCGGATTGTTGCTGGTGACGTCGGTCAACACGACGCTCAGTGTCGCTGGGCCGATACTTGGGATACCGCCTGCGCTGTAAGAGACGGAGTTGGTAAACGTAGTCGGTGTGGTGTTTCCAGCAAGCGTGGTTTGCGCGGTTGCTGTGACTGTGCCGGCACCCGAAGCCGTCGAGGCGCTCAGCGTGACGGAAGCCACACCGTTCGCGTCGGTTAGCGCTGTGCCGGTTGTTGGATCAAACACGCCCAATAATGGATTGGTGGTGAAAGTGACAACTGCTCCAACAATCGGTGTGCCTGTCGCGGACCTGAATGTCGCAGTAACCCTCGCCGGACTATTGGCTGCAATGGAAGTGCGCGGCGCAGAACTCGTCAGTTCGGTCAGCGCGACCGTGAGCGTCGGCGAGCCAAGCGTAGAAGACACGGTGTAATTAACCGACGTCGTGTAAGTTGTTGGAGTCGTCGCGCCAGCTAGCGTAGTTTGGCCGGAGACCGTGACCGTACCCGCACCAGCGGCCGTTGAAGCGCTAAGCGTCACGGATGCCACGCCATTGGCATCCGTGAGCGCGGTACCCGTTGAGGGCGTGAGGATACCCAGAACCGGATCGGTGGTGAAGGTGATGATCGCGCCGACAATTGGTGCGCCAGTCGCACTACGGAAAGTCGCGTTTACTCTGGCCGGGTTACCGAAGGTGATGGAAGTTCGCGCGGCGTTGGTCGCTGGATCTGTCAGCGATACAGAAAGCGTGGGCGTCCCCGCCGTCGCGCCGACCGTGTAGTTCACCGAGCCGGTGTAGGTGGTCGGCGCTGTAGCGCCTGCCAGTGTTGTCTGCGCGGTTGCCGTGACGGTCCCGGCGCCGGTGGAAGTGGACGCATTGAGCAGAATCGCGGCAATCCCGTTGGCATCGGTTAGGGCTGTTCCAATGGACGGGCTGAACACGCCCAAGATCGGGTTCGTCGTAAATGTAATTACGGCACCAACCAGCGGTGTTCCAGTCGCGGTTCTAAAGGTGGCGTTCACCCTGGCTGGACTTTGGGCGGAAATAGAAGTCCGCGCTGCGTTGGTGGCGGGGTCGGTCAGTGTTACGGCGAGAGTTGGTGCCCCCGCAGCCGTGAATGAAACTGAGCCGGTGACCGTCGTCGCAGTGGTCGACCCGGAAACAGTCGTTTGTCCTGTTGCAGTCACCGTCCCTGCGCCGGCTGCGGTGGACGCATTCAGGGTGACAGATGCGGTGCCGGTCGCGTCGGTTAGGGCGGTACCAATCGCCGGGTCAATCGTCCCTAAAGTCGGATTGGTTGTGAACAGGATAACCGCGCCCACAATCGGGGCGCCCGTGCCAGTTCTGAATGTGGCGTTGACCTTGGCCGGTGCCCCGATGCCAATGCTGGTTCGCGCGGTTGTGCTGTTGAGCTCCGTGAGCGTTACGACAAGCGTCGGCGTTCCGGTGTTCGATGAAACCGCGTCCCCAGAGACGGCGCCACTGCCACAGGCACTAAGGCCTGCCGCGACACCGATAGCCATAACAACTGTGGCCAAGCGCTTCAAGGAAAGATCCAGACTGTAGGAGAAGTTAATCATCGACCAAACCATAATGTTTTTTTGTAGGCGACGTGCGAAGAATCCTTCAGCTGCGCACTTTATGAGGCCAAAATTATTGACAATTTAGCCGCGCCTAGGTTGTTCGTCACCCGCTACGCATCCAATGCCAATCCACACTGCAAACCGAATGATGAATGATATTTCCTCAGAGAACTCTAGTATCCACGGGGCGTTTCAGCTGTTTTTGCTGCAAGACTCTCTTGAATACTAGAGTTTAAATCTGGCGCGCCCGACACGATTCGAACGTGCGACTTCTACCTTCGGAGGGTAGCACTCTATCCATCTGAGCTACGGGCGCTTGACGCGAGTTTACCATTTTGGCTCGCGAGGCGGCTCGATTTCCGGCGGTGAACACCACAAAATCCCCGCTTCAATTGACGCCCCGATTGAGTGAGGCGGTGCCGAAAGATATAATGTCGCGCAGCAACACAACTGATCGCGATAACTGAGGCATCTATGAGTGAGCAAGACCACGGCACAACAAAAGGCACGGCCAACCCGGTGGGAATGGCGATTGCCGTTTTTATAGGCACGATTGGGCTTGTCATCGGCATCATGCTGTTGGCGCAATTTGCCATCGGTGCAAGGCCGTTGGGTGCCGGACTGGATAAAGCAGCGGCGGAAGCCGCCATCAAGGAACGGCTCCAAGCAGACGTGACGATCATGACTGCCGAGACGAAAGCAGCAGCACCGGCTGCGCCAGCATCGGCAATCGTGTCGGCAGCACCGGTCAAGGTTGCCAGCGGCGAAAGTGTTTACAAAACAGCGTGTTCTGCCTGCCATACGGCGGGTGTAGCGGGCGCACCAAAAACTGGCGACAAAGCCGCATGGGCGCCGCGTATCGCCCAAGGCAAAGAGACACTCTACAAACATGCGATTCTGGGATTCCAAGGCAAGATGGGGGTTATGCCAGCAAAGGGTGGCAATACTTCGCTCTCTGACGCGGATGTGAAGGCGTCGGTCGACTACATGCTCGCTGCGGTCAAGTGAGGCCGAGTGGACATTGATACGGAAAGGGCGGAGCTTCCGCCCTTTTTTGTGGGTGCCGCGCATGTTTCCGGCAACCCATCGCCATTTAGCTGACTTGATGAGCGCTTTATGAGTACCTACGTCATCGGTGATCTGCAGGGCTGTTTTGTCACGCTGCAGGCGCTCTTAGAGCAAATTCGCTTTGATCCCAAACAGGATCAATTATGGTTCGTCGGCGACTTGGTCAATCGCGGTGGCGGCTCACTCGAATGCCTGCGCTTTGTACGAGAACTTGGAAATGCGGCGACAGTGGTGTTGGGCAACCACGACCTACACCTGCTGGCAGTGGCCGAGGGATTCGCCAAAACTGGCAAACTCGATACGCTTCAGCCGATCTTGGATGCGCCCGATTGCGCGCCGTTGCTCGAATGGCTGCGCCATCGGCCGTTGCTGCATATCGACGGCAAATTTGCCATGGTGCACGCCGGGTTGATGCCGCAATGGAGTTGGGAAAAATCTGCTTCGCTGGCACGAGAAGTGGAAAGATCGATACGATCGCCGCAGTATCGGGCAACACTCGCCGGCATGTATGGTGATCAGCCAATTGCGTGGAGTGACGATTTAAGCGGAGATGCGCGAACCCGATTCGTCATCAACACCATGACGCGGATGCGTACACTGACTCCCGCCGGTGAACACCAACTTAAATACAAGGCGGGTTTGACTGAGATGCCTGCTCAACTCCGCGCTTGGTTTGATGTGCCGACAGTGCGCCGAACCGAGCGATTGTTATTCTCGGGACATTGGTCGGCAATCGGTTACGTCGAGCGGAAACACACAATCAACCTCGACACGGGATGTATTTGGGGTGGTGAACTCACCGCAGTTCGTTTGGAAGATCGCAAGCGGTTTACCCAAGCCTCGGTCGAGGTTCACCAAAGCCTGAATCCCCTGCGACTCAAAGCAGACTAGACGACTCAGGCGGCTTGTGCCGCCAGTGGTGTTGCCCCTTCGCCAAATCGTTGATGGGCGTGCGGTTTTGCGACATTCAAAATCGCGGCAATCGCGTTCTCCGCCTTGAGTGCGGCGTCGCGGCGCGAGAGTGAATC
>JBIIYQ010000145.1:0-7075 GCA_044346745.1 Usitatibacteraceae bacterium
CCCAATTTCGGACAATAACTCGTACTTACCGAGCCTCTGTAGTCGACCCAAGTTATTCAATTCATTCCTTTTTTGCCGCTGCCAAGTCGGGTGGCGCGGAAAGCGACGAGGATAGTATCGGTGAAATAGCCTGAGCAGGAGTTTAGCTGAATATGCGTCCAGCGCGGACACCTACACAAATTGCATCTGTTGTTGCATCTAGAAAATAGCGCCAATCGCGGGGAGCTACGCGTTGCCAATCATAGCTAACGCCGCACTTTGAAATCCCTCCGGCGACGTTGCCGTTAGCGTGATGTTTCGAGCGCGAGCGAAGCTTTGGTAGTTCTTGAACATCGAACGGTCATATGCCGGATCGTAGTGTGAATCGAGTAGGTCTGCCACCAAATCGTCCCATCTTGCGGCGTCTATTAGGCGGTGCCAGCTGTCAATTCGCTCCGTCGGGTGAAGAGAGCTTAGACAATCGATCTTGAAATGCATGAGAGCGGGGTCGTCAATCAGGTGCGCGTACTCTGCGACTAGCAGTTGTAATCGAAGTGGCTTTGATGTAATGAGCTCGATGCATTCAGCTTGCCACATCCTTTCGATCAGCACTTCCGGCACCCGCAGCAGACCAATTTTCTTACTCTCGGCCTCAACATATACGGGCCAAGTCGGGTCAAAGCTTGACAACGCGACCCAAATTCTTGACTCAAACATCTTTTGCGACGGTTGGGGGCAATTGGGAATATCGCCTAGCACCGAACCTTTGTGCCCGGCGAGTTCCTCCAAGTCGAGTACTTGTGCACCAAGGGTGCGCATGCTCGCCAACAAACGACTTTTCCCCGAGCCGGTGCGACCACAGATGGCGCTGAAGGAAAATGCCCTTGGCAATTCTTGCAAGTCAGCAACAATTTGTGTCCGCCAACGTTTGTAACCGCCTTCGAGTTGCGCGGCATCCCAACCAATCTGCCGGAGGATATGGGTAAACGCACCAGAACGTGTTCCGCCGCGCCAGCAGTAGATCAGCGGCCGCCAATTTTTTGGCTTGTCTGCGAACGCCACCTCAAGGTGTTGTGCAATGTTGCGCGCCACGAGTGCGGCGCCCACCTTTTTGGCTTCGAAACTGGAAACCTGTTTATACAAGGTACCCACCCGGGCTCGTTCAGCATCGTCAAGTACCGGGAAGGACAGTGCACTTGGAAGATGATCCAGACGCCACTCCGACGGGCTGCGTGTATCGATGATTTCACTGTATTCGGCCAAGTCAGCTGCTGACAGCGGTAGTCGTACACAACCTGGCTTGGGGGGAAAGCGGGCCGGATTGCGGCGCTCGGTGTTTTCTTCAATCATCTTTTCGTCGCGCCCGCAGCCTCTGCTTTCGGCGACCGGCCGACCGTTTGTTGGACGATTGGCAAAACGTTTTGCAGTATGCGGGCTTGCGCCGCGGCAACTGGGTGCAACCGATCAGGCTGAAAGTTATCTAAATCCTCGGCAATGCCATCGAGGAGAAACGGCACCAGTGCCAGCCGCCGCGCCGTCGCCACCGCTGCAAATACGTTCTTGAAGTCGCTTGCGTACTCGATCCCGTAGTTGGGCGGAATCTGGATCCCCACAAGAATCACTTTTGCACCGGCCCGCTGTATCGTATCGATCATGCCCTCCAGATTGCGGCGCATGCTCGCAACCGGCAGTCCGCGAAGTCCGTCATTCGCCCCTAGCGCAAGAACCACTGTGCCGGGTTTGTGTCGATTCAGATCTGTTTTGATACGTCCTAACCCGCCGGCCGTGGTCTCACCGGAGATGCTGGCGTTGATGACACGAATGCCGCTAGGCCCCAGCCGTTTTTCCATCAACGCCACCCAACCCTCTTCTGGCTTGATGCCATAGGCCGCGGACAGGCTGTCGCCGTAGATCATCACTGTGGCGGGTGCCGACGCGGCGTTTGATGCTAGGGCAGGGAACGACAGGCAGGAAGCGGCTGTCATAAGGAGCGCAAACCATGGGACGTAGCTGCAAACGAAACCACGGACGCAGTTCAGCAATACGTTCCGAGCCTGCGGCAACGGCAATTCAGATCCTGTTAATACGGCCATAAAGTCGTGATTCATCCCAATAAAGCTGCAGTTTGTCTGCCACGTGCCACCCTGACACTATCAAATTGGCTCCAACGCCCCAATAATTCAACTATCTACTCAATTTCTTTCGAGCATGTTCATGAATGTAACCGACGCCGTTTCTCGCCCCACTAACTTGGCGGACTTTAAATACTCGCCCGTCCAAGGTGCTGTTGTCGCGGAAGCGCCCAGCTTAACGAAAGAGCCCGCCGAATCGCTCGTCGACACTACTGAAATCATCCGGGTCACAAACATCACCAAACGGGTGACGACCTCGGACGGTGTGCTGACCATCGTGAACAATGCCAATTTTACTGTGGTACGTGGCGAAGCGGTCGCCGTCGTAGGGGCGTCTGGGTCGGGCAAGTCTACATTGCTGGGGCTCATGGCAGGCCTCGATACGCCAACCGAAGGTGACATTGCCATTAACGGTGAAAGTCTGTTCAAGCTCGACGAGGACGGCCGGGCAAAGTTAAGGGGACGTCTGGTTGGGTTTGTCTTCCAGTCGTTTCAGCTGTTGCCTTCGCTGACCGCGCTGGAAAACGTCATGCTGCCTTTGGAACTCGCCGGTGCAGCAGACGCGCAGAAGCGCGCTCTTGCCATCCTCGAGCGGGTCGGGCTTAAGGACCGCGTTAAGCACTACCCAAAACAACTCTCGGGCGGTGAACAGCAGCGCGTGGCGATTGCGCGTGCGTTTGTGACCGAGCCGAAACTGTTGTTTGCGGATGAACCCACCGGGAACCTCGACGCAAAAACGGGACGGACGATGATCGAATTGTTGTTCGAACTAAACCGCGAGCGTGGAACCACGCTTATCTTGGTGACGCACGACGCCGGCCTTGCGGCGCGTTGTGGACGCCGGCTAACCATCGATGCAGGCGTGGTGACCGATGACGCAGATCAACGCGTCGGAGCGACCTAGAGCTTTACGTAAAAGTCGTTTATTGGCGGGCGTTTTCAGGCATAAGTTGCTGAAAAAGCCCGCCCTTACTAGGGTTTAGTAGCTTTTTTGGGGTTTGGTGGGAATCATGCAAAAAGTGTCACTCGCGTTGAAGTTGCTACGCCGTAATGCCCACGCCGGTGAGGCGCAGGTATTGATCGCGGCGCTGCTGATCGCGGTCGCCAGCGTTACGACGGTATCGTTCTTCGCTGATCGGGTTGAGTCTGCGCTGAATCGTCAAGCCAACGAGCTCATCGCCGCTGATGCGGTCATTCGCTCGGACAAAGTCATTGACAGCAGGTTTGCCGAAGAGGCAAACCGACAAGGGCTCACCACCGCCCAGACTGTGACATTTCCAAGTATGGTCTCCGGGGATGCAGCACGAGGGCAGGGGGTGAATCTTGCTGAGATTAAGGCGGTATCGAGCGCATTCCCGCTGAGAGGAAAACTGCGTATCACTGATGTTCCGGGCGCGGTGGACCGTGATGCGGAAGGTGTGCCGGACGTAGGCACCGCATGGATACCCGATATCTTGTTGGCTAGGTTGGGTGCGTCGGTCGGCGATCGATTGAAGGTGGGATCCGCAGAACTGACGATCGCGAAGGTGCTAACAAAAGAGCCGGACAGCGTTCTTGATTATTTCGGGATCGCGCCGCGAGTCCTGATCAACATCAAGGATCTACCGGCAACGAATCTTATCCAAGTCGGCAGCCGGGTGAATTATGCGTTTCTTGTCGCTGGCGAGCGACCTGCTGTTGATCGATTTGCCAGCGCGTTTGCAGGCAAGTTAAAGCGCGGTGAGCGCCTTGAAACGGTGCGAGACGCGCGGTCTGAAGTACGGGTGGCGTTGGAGCGCGCACAGCGTTTCTTGGGGTTGGCCGCGCTACTGTCGGTCATCCTTGCGTCGGTCGCGGTGGCACTGGCCGCGCGCCGATTCTCCCAGCGGCAACTCGATAGTGCGGCCATGATGCGTTGCCTCGGCGCCAGCCAAGCGGATATCTTTTCGCTTAACTTCCTGCAATTCCTCATCCTGGGGTTTTCGGCATGCCTGGTGGGAACGCTGGCTGGCTATGGGGCCCAAAGTGGGCTCGCCGCCATGCTCACGGGATTCTTTACCGTTAGTTTGCCAGCGCCGACGATTGTGCCGGCCTTACAGGGGCTCGCAATTGGCATGGTGCTGCTCCTTGGGTTTACCTTGCCGCCACTTCTGTCGTTGCGCAAAGTGCCGACCCTTCGGGTATTGCGGCGAGACCTTGACCCGTTTGATGGTGTTGCATCCTTCGCCTATTTTCTCGGTTTTGTCACTCTCGCGGCCCTGATTATCTGGCGCTCGGGCGACGTCAAACTAGGCAGCATTGCCGTCGGCGGATTTGTAGTGGCCCTCGGTGTTGCGGCGCTGGCGGGGTGGCTGTTGATTCAGCTTGCGGCGCGGATGCGCGGTGCAGTCAGTGGCTCGTGGCGTTATGGCGTCGCCAATATGAAGCGACGCTCGGGGGCAAGCCTGGTACAGATAATGGCGCTCGGGTTAGGCATCATGGCGATGTTGCTGCTCACGTTGGTGCGGACCGATTTGATTTCGCGTTGGCAGGGTTCTGTCGGTAGTGATATGCCCAACCGCTTTGTGATCAACATTCAGAGTGATCAACTGGAAAAAGTGCGCGCATTCTTTGCTGAACGCAAGATGCAAACCCCGGATCTCTACCCCATGATCCGCGGCCGATTGATCGTTGTTTCAGATGTGCCGGTGGCCCAACGCGGTTATACCGATGAACGCGCAAAACGCCTGTCCGAGCGTGAGTTCAACCTGTCGTGGAGTGACACTTTACAAGCGGATAACAAGATCGTTGCCGGCAAGTTTTGGACACCTGACGACAAAACACCACAGTTCTCGGTTGAAGAGGGGATCGCCAAATCGCTAAACATCAAGGTTGGTGATGTGCTGACCTACGACGTTGCGGGATCACGGTTTACCGCGAAAGTGACAAACCTGCGTAAGGTCGAATGGGATTCTTTTAAGGCTAACTTTTTTGTGATTTCGAACCGTGGGGTACTAGACAGTTATCCAGCTAGTTACATCACCAGCTTCCACCTGGCGCCGGGCAACGAGGCGTTGGTCACCGGGCTGATCCGGCAGTTTCCGAATCTCTCGGTGATTGACCTGACGGCGATCATGAATCAGGTTCGGATCATCACCGACCAAGTTGCCAACGCGGTCTCGTTTGTCTTTATGTTTGCACTAGCCGCTGGGCTGGTCGTTTTGTATGCCGCGATTGCGACAACGCAGGACGAACGCGTGTTTGATGCTGCGGTGATGCGCACGCTTGGTGCCAACCGCCGTCAGATGGTCGTTTTGCAGTTGGCGGAATTCTTGGCAATTGGTTTGATGGCCGGGCTCATTGCCAGCATCGGCGCGATGTCGCTTGCTGCGGTGCTGTCAGACCGTGTGCTGAGTGTGCCGTACGTCATCAACTGGTGGATCCCGGTAATCGGCATTTTGGGGGGCGGGTTGGGCATTGCGGTGGCGGGGTTGATTGGCACTCGCAAGGCAGTCGATTCTCCGCCACTGGCGACGATTCGCGGCTTGGCTTGAGCCGTCCGAATCGGCAAGTCGTACTCACCTGGCTGGGTTCAGTTGGAGTCGGTCCCGCTTGGTCGGGTGATTGCCCTTGAGGCAATGACAACAGGGATCAAACCCACCAACACGATAGCCAATGCTGCTATCGAGGCCTCGGCGAGGCGTTCGTCCTTGGCAAGGGTATAAGTTCGAACCGCTAGCGTGTCGAAATTGAACGGCCGCATGACAAGTGTGGCCGGTAGTTCCTTCATCACATCGACAAACACCATTAGTGCGGCAGTGATGAGGCTGGTGCGTAACAAGGGCATGTGAACGCGGCGTACGACCTCTCGATCACTCGCGCCCAGCGACCGGGCGGCGGCATCCATGCTCGGCGTGATTTTGGCGAACCCGGCCTCGCAGGTTTGCATGCTGATGGCAAGGAAACGGATTAAGTAGGCATAGACGAGAACCGCGAACCCGCCGGTGAGAAGTAGCCCGACGTCGCGACCGAGCATGGCGCTGAGGGCGTCGGCCAGGCGATGGTCAAGGGCGGTGATGGGGATCAACACACCGACCGCGATTACCGTTCCCGGGATTGCATAACCCAACCCCACGGCGCGGGTGGCAAGGGTCATCGTGATTCCCGGGGTTCTGCGGTTTGCATAGGCAAGTAAAAGTCCTAACACAACAGCCATCGCGGCGGTCAGCGTTGCGATGGAGAAGCTATTCCAAGCCAGCCGCACAAAATCGCCGAGGTGGAACGACGACGCAATGGCATCGGATGTGGTGTCCCCGCCGGCGCCGAATTCGCCTATAGCCAGCCGCACCAGCAACAACCCTGGGAGCAGAAAGCCCACTGTGATCGGTAGCAGACACGCCCCCAGCGCCGCCCATGCCGCGCGACCATGCAAATGCGTTCGTTGTGCCGGACGGGATAAGGCGTCGGCAAAACGAACCCGCCGCCGCGCCTGGCTCTCGACAAGAAGTACCACCGCAACAAAAGCCAATAACATGCAGGCGAGTTTTGCTGCGGCGATTCGATCCCCTTGTGCAAACCATGCGTTGAAGATCCCGGTGGTGAATGTGTTGACACCGAAGTAGGAGACGGTGCCGTAGTCAGCCAATGTCTCCATCATCACCAGCGCAACACCGGCGACGATGGCGGGGCGCGCGAGTGGCAACGTCACGCGGAAGAGCATGCTCCAACGGCCATATCCGAACGTTCTGCCGACTTCAATGAATGATGTGGAACGCTCGAGGAACGCGACTCGGGCCAACAGGTAAACGTAGGGGTAAAGTGCGCAGGCCAGCATCGTGGCCGCGCCACCGAGTGTGCGGATGTCGAAGAACCAGTAATCACTCTTCGCCGTCCAGCCGAAGGTCTCGCGCAATGCGCTTTGCACGGGGCCCGCGTACTGCAACAGATCGGTATAGGTGTAGGCCATGACATAGGCGGGCATGGCGAGCGGCAGTACCAACATCCAC
>JBIIYQ010000046.1:0-21865 GCA_044346745.1 Usitatibacteraceae bacterium
GATTGAAGCGCTTGCAAAACAAATACAACAACCGGCCACGAAAATCGCTCGGCTATTACACGCCAAAGGAGGTAGCATTTAACCGCCTACCGCGTGTAGGGACTCGTACTTGAATTAGCGTTTTCCGCCTGTGCCTGCTCTCGCGCATTCCGCGACTCCATTTGTGTCGCGTTTTTTTGTTGTTGGTCTGGCCGTTGCTCGTAATCAAAGATCTGATAGCCAATGCGCACCGCCTCGCGGATGAGGTCGGCAAAAAATGGATCATTGGTGTAGAAGCCAGTAGTAGGTATTGGTCCAAGCGCCCTCAACTTCGATAATTCTTCAGCGTTGTACGTCAGCGCTTCCATTCCAAAGTGCGTGTAACCCGCAGCCCGCAGTTCTTTCATCAGTAACAGCGCAAACGCACGGTGGCGCTGACTAGAATGACTTTCGTTGAGCGTCACCAATCGGTGGTCTTTTGCCATCCGAGGCAACTCCAGAAGCGCGTCAATCGCTTCGACCTCCGCACGCGTCGTTCGCGGTGCTGAGGGTGAACTGAGCGCCTTTGCCCGAACGGCCGACGAATCGCGGCCAAGGAAGACCTCAAACTGGTTCACCAGCTGCTCCGGTATCTGCTTCGATTTGGCCAACCGTTCAACCATCAGAAAAGCGGCAAGAGGCTGATCACGTTGCGTAAGCGAAGACATTGCAGAACCATAGCTATCCGAGACGGCGGATGGTGCGGCAGGTTGCGTGGATGTGGCCTGCGCGTAGGCGCCGCCGCATGAAAGCAAAGTCAAAACCGTCAGAACCTGAAAGTGCCTCATTGGACGTGACCTTAAAGTCGTTTATTGGCGGGTAGTTTCAGGCATTTTTGGCTGGAGATGGCCGTGGATGCTGGGGCTTATCAAAACAATCAACCCTGGCTCTTTTGATGACTCAGCGCCACGCTCTCGCGGATTGCCTTGACGTCGGTATCCTCAACTTTGAACCGGCGCGATGCCTTCACATCGTCCTTTGAAATCGCCTTGGCCTGTTTCAGGCTTTCCACGAGATCATCGAATAGTTGCTTGTCCATGTCATAGCTCCTTCACTTCAGAAATATCGACCTTGGCCCCTTTAATTGTTCCAACTTTAAACCGGCGCGATGCCTTCGCGTCGTCCTTTGAAATCGCCTTGGCCTGTTTCAGGCTTTCCACGAGATCATCAAATAGCTGCTTGTCCATGTCATAGCTCCTTCACGTCAGAAATATCGACCCTGGCCCCTTTAATTGCTTTGAAATCGCCTTGGCCTGTTTCAGGCTTTCCACGAGATCATAAAATAGCTGCTTGTCCATGTCATAGCTCCTTCACGTCAGAAATATCGACCCTGGCCCCTTTAATTGCAGGGAAGCCAATTTGGCTATGACTTTATCCAAGGGTAACGGATCAAATAAATTTCTCCGACCGGTGCTACGATCAACACACTTTTCAAAATGCCTGCGAAGACCGGCATCCCCTTCCTTTAAGTAGAGAATATAAACCTCCTCCCAATGCTCGCCGCCAACTTGCATAAATCCTTGTTGTTTTGCTGCTGCAACTGCCATCCCACCATTCACCACTTTTTTCTTATGTTGTGCATGTGAACGCATGCGAAACTCACGATATGTCAAATCAAGGCTAGACGAGTAATTAGTTATCTCTTTGCCATCCTGGGCAAAAAGATGATGATTGCCTTGGCTAACAGTAAACTGCGCATGGGCTCGCATAATTACTTTGCTGGAAATGTGCATCACCGGCGTACGATGAACGATGCGACGAAAAAATAAATCATCATCGTCCATCGAATCTCCACTCACTAAGTTATAAAAACTTTTGGGGGCAACGATGGCATCTATGGATGGGGGGGTATCTCTGAAAATTCTGTAAAGGGGTTGCTTAGGGCATAGAAACTCGTCTGCATCCGTCAATATGATCCACTCAAGCTTCTCCCATAATGACATCGCAAATCGACAAGCACCTGTTACTTTTCTACCTTGATAATGGGCGACCACCGGGTCATGCAAAATGAAAACTTGCGCGTCATCGAATTGCCGCTCGAACAGCTTAATTTGCTCCAGTGTTCCATCTGTAGACAGGTTATCGATAAGAAAAAACTTACGTAATCCGAGTGCGTAGTGCCAAAGCAAATTGTAAAAAACTATATCTTCCTCGTCCTTGACCATCGATATGTAAGCCACGTTTTCCAGAACTTGGTGTCCCTCTAAACAGATTGGATCTTCGTTACCGAGGTTTCCCTGCAAGAAACCTTTAGCGATGGCATAACTTGCGGGGTTGTATTTTTGGGCGTGAGGAAGCTCTGCAACTCTTTTGTAGTTCAACGTATCCATCAAGAACAAGGTGAGCAATCGGATAACACTCTCATCCTCTACAAGAAAATTTACGTCTTCAAGAAGAGCAATGGCTTCGTCTATTTTGTTGTTTCTTCTTAACTCGTAGGCGTGGTTGAGCGTGTCGGCGATATCAATATTAGGTTTAGTCATAAATAAGACGCTTTTGGCGATAGGTATTGGGCTGGCATTCTGTATACACGCTAACTTTTCTGAAATCTTATAAACAATAGGGAACGTACCAGGATTGTTCGTCAGATGTTGCCCAGCACTCAACGTCAAGCCGCCAGCAACAGATGCCCCACCGCTTTCTTGGCGGGTTTAACCTTGATCTCGATGTCATAACCCAAGCGATTCAAACAATCCATGAGTTTGCGTTCGGAGATGTTCTGAAACTGACCGCGCAACATCAGCGACACTTTTGCTTGCGGAAGCCCCATACGCTCACCGGCTTCAGACTGCGTGAGGCCAAGTTGATCAATCGCTTCGCTAATTTTGATCGCCAAGCCAGATTTTATCTTTAGCTTTTCAGCGTTTGGCAATTCCAGATCAGCAAAAACATTGCCGCTGCTCTCCGCATTAGAACAATAGGGAGGTACCACTATTGTTCCGACCCGTTGTCCCGCAAACCACATCACACCGCCCGCACGGTGAGCCTCAGCCCCGCTGCTTGCAGAATGGGCAGCAAACTAGATAGCTGCGGATTGCCTTTTTTTGAAAGCGTGCGATAAAGCGTTTCGCGATTGAGCCCCGTCTCATCGGCAATCTTCGTCACGCCACCCCTGGACTCCGTCACGAGGCGAAGGGCTGCCATAAAGTCTCCCGCATCGCCGGTCTCTAATGCGGCTTCAAGCAATGCGGCCGCGTGCTTGGCGTCGCGCTTTATCCACGCGAGGGTAGCGTCCGTGTGGCTCGTGCTTCGAGGCGCGACGGCAAGGCTCGACTTAGTCGCCGCGCGCTTCATAGTCTTTCCAATATTCGATGGCATTGCGTATGTCCTTCTTTTGCGTGGATTTATCGCCACCACAAAGCAGCAATATGATCCGGCTACCGTCCTTGCCAAAGTAAATGCGGTAGCCAGGACCAAAGTCGAGCTTCAGCTCATGAACCCCGTTCTGCAAATACCTTGTGTTACCAAGTAAGCCCCGCGATACCCGTTGAATGCGAATCTCAATGCGCGCCCTTGTTGCGGGATCTTCCAGTGATTCCAGCCACTCCTCAACGTAGTCTCGCCCAGCGGCACTAAGATAGCGCCTGACGTCAAACAGCATTATTGTAGCTTAAAAGCTAATTTATGTTTCTGCTCAACCACGCATTGCCTCGACCGCCTGCTCGACCCGCTCCACCGCAATAATCTCCATGCCATCAATCTTTTGCTTCGGCTTATTGCCCTTCGGGATGATGGCGTGAGTGAAGCCGAGCTTAGCCGCTTCTTTCAGCCGCTCTTGCCCACGCTGTACCGGCCGCACTTCGCCCGCTAATCCAACCTCTCCGAACACCACGTGTTTGGTCGGCAACGGTTTATTTCTGAGGCTGGAGACGATGGCGAGCAACACCGCCAGGTCGGCTCCGGGTTCATCGATCTTCACACCACCAACGGCGTTGATGAATACGTCTTGGTCAAAACACGCGATGCCTGCATGGCGGTGCAAAACCGCCAATAACATCGCGAGTCGGTTCTGCTCCAAGCCCACCGAGAGCCGCTTGGGGTTCATGTGTGCTTCATCGACCAACGCTTGAATCTCAACCAGCAACGGACGTGTGCCTTCTTGCGTGACCATCACGCAGCTGCCCGGAACATTAGAACTGTGTGTCGAGAGAAACATCGCCGATGGGTTGGTGACTTCGCGCAGGCCCTTCTCGGTCATGGCGAATACGCCGATTTCATTCACCGCACCGAAGCGATTTTTCACCGCACGAATCAATCGAAAACTGGAGTGTGTGTCGCCTTCGAAATACAACACCGTATCAACCATGTGTTCCAACACGCGTGGGCCGGCGAGTGCGCCCTCTTTGGTCACGTGGCCGACCAACACGATGGTAGTACCTGTGGATTTTGCAAAACGCGTGAGGTGCGCCGCGCATTCACGCACCTGTGCGACCGAGCCGGGTGCGGAGGTGAGTGCGGCGGAGTAAACGGTCTGGATGGAATCGATCACCGCGACTTGCGGTTTTTCATGGCCAAGGGTGGCGAGGATTTTTTCGAGTTCAATTTCGGCGAGGAGTTTGACGTCGTGGGTATCGAGCGTTAAACGATTCGCACGCATCGCGATCTGCTGCGGGCTTTCTTCGCCGCTCACATACAGCACGCTCGATGACGCGGAGATCGCGCACAGCGCTTGCAAGAGCATGGTGGATTTGCCGATGCCCGGGTCACCACCGATGAGCACCACACCACCGCTCACCAAGCCGCCACCAAGCACGCGGTCAAACTCACCAATGCCGGTGGGCTGGCGCGGAATGTCCTGTGTTTTGACTTTACTGAGTTGCAACACTTGGCCGCGCTCGGCGTTTACGCCGGCAAGTGTGGCAAAGCGGTTGTTGCTCGCAGTCTCGGCGACGGATTCAACGAGTGTGTTCCACGCATTGCAGTGCGGGCACTGCCCCTGCCATTTCGGCGATTGGCCGCCGCATTCGGTGCAGGAGTAGATGGTTTTGGGTTTGGCCATTCGGTCTAAGCTAGCGAGGAAGATGGTTCAGGCAAAATTTTGGACTGTTAATGTATACAGTATCGCAGATTTACGGATTTCTCTCTACGGGCTGTGGAGAACTTGGATCCCGACCTGCGTCGGGATGACAATCGTAGGTTGCTTGATTGCGTACATCAACTTTCCTCACAGACCTTCGCATGTCATTCCGGCGAAGGCCGGAATCCAAGTTGTGTGCACGCCAAGTTCTCTATGTAACCTATTTGCCCCGCACCACTTCTGCAAACGTCATCGCGCCGGGATGCGCCATGTGCGCCCAACTGGCAAAGCCGATGGCCAGGATCGTTATCGCAACTAACGGCGCCCGTGTCGCCCTCCACACGCCGTCTATCCAACCGCTTGATTCGGCCTTGCGCAAACCGCGGAGCAGTCCCGCAGCCAAAATAAACTCCAAAACCACCTCAGTGAACAAATGGATTGCGAAGTAACCAAGTGCCCAGAAAATTGCTGCGCCAGCAGCAGCAACCCCGATGACAATCAGACAGCCCTCGCCGTCAATCGGTGCCCAATTCAGTAGATCAAGATTTATCGGTTCACGCGCACGCCGTTGCGGCTCTTTTGCGTCAACGAGTTCGGCCGCGCGCGCCTCAGTCAAATACTGTCGAATGCCTGAATATTCAAGCCATGCCCAAACCCCGCCAACGAAGGCCGTGTAACCGACACCGATCACGATCGGATATCGAAGCATCATTACTAGACCGGCCTTCAACAGCAAATAGTCAAATAGCCACGCCGTGCATGCGGCAAAGCCCACGATCAGCGCAACATGAAACCTCAAAACAAAGCGAGCGCTGAGCGAATGTTTCAGGCTCTCTCGGTACCAGGTCAGTCGCGATTCTGCATCACCCTGCGGCGCTGTCACTCCACCTCCACCACCGGCACTCGCGGCGCCAGCGCGCAAAAGAGCTCATAGGCGACAGTGCCAGCCGCCCCGGCGACTTCGTCCGCTGGTAATCCCTCACCCCACAGACATACCGGCGCACCGACTTTGGCGTGGGGAATGTCGGTGAGATCGACCACCAACATATCCATCGACACACGGCCGATGGTGCGGGTGCGTTTGCCGCTCACAATCACCGGGGTGCCGTGTTCGTTCGTGCCCGGCGCATGGCGGGGGTAGCCATCTGCGTATCCACACGCAACGATGCCGACGCGCATCTTTTTCTGCGCGATGTAGCTGGCGCCGTAACCGACCACGTCGCCCTTCTCCAGCGTTTGTACACCGATGATTTCCGAGCGCAGTGTCATCACGGCCTTCAGGCCAATCTCTTCGGCAGTTCGCTCGGCAAATGGCGATGAACCATAAAGCATGATGCCCGGCCGCACCCAATCGAGATGGGTCTTTTGAAAGCGTAACAACGCGGCGGAATTCGCGACACTTTGCGTGAAGCCTTTTTTGGCGAGCGCGGGCTTCGCTGATTTCACGATTTCTTCAAAGCGCTTCATCTGCCACGCCACACCTTCGACACCATCGGCAGTGGCGAAGTGGGTCATCAGCGTTACCTTGCCAAAATTTTTGTGTGTCGCAGCGAGCTCCACAGCGAAGCCGGACATCGGCCCCGAAAGCCCGAGGCGGTTCATGCCGGTGTTGAATTTCAGAAAAACATCGAGCGGCGCTTGGATATCAGCATCGGCGAGTTGTTTCGCGGCCTCAACATCACGAATGGAAGTTGTTAAGTTGTAGTTGGCGAAGATGTTGATTTCTTCTTCACCAAAAAATCCCTCAAGCATCAGGATGGGCGCTTCGATACCGAGCTTGCGAAGTTGAATGGCGGAGTCGAGCTCTAGTGTGGCGAAGCCATCCGCATCTTTCAGCACCCGCGCCACACGTGTGAGGCCATGGCCGTATGCATTGGCTTTGACGACTGCAAAGACTTTTGATTTCGGCGCGGTGCGCTTGGCCAACGCATAGTTGTGCGCGATGGCGGAGAGTGAGATGTCGGCGCGAATGGGACGGGTCATTGCGAAGGTCTTGTTGGCGTGTCGCCCCGGACAGCGTGGCCCGCTTCATCGGCCATTTAGTCCGGGGCCCAATTTAGGTTATCGATTTTCGACGAACTTGGGTCCCGGACCAAGCCCGGTACGACATTAATTGACGGTACCTCTCTGTGACTAATACCCGCCTCCACCGCCGCCGGCATGGTTTTCGAAGCGTGTGTTCTGCCCCAAGAATGTGAGCCGCACCGTACCGATCGGGCCGTTACGTTGTTTGCCGATAATGATCTCGGCCGTGCCTTTGTCCGGCGTCTCGGGGTTATAGACTTCATCACGGTAAATAAAGATGATGACGTCGGCATCTTGTTCGATAGCGCCCGATTCGCGAAGGTCCGACATAACAGGGCGTTTATTGGGTCGCTGTTCCAACGAGCGGTTCAACTGCGAAAGTGCCACCACCGGCACCTTTAATTCTTTTGCCAGTGCTTTCAAGGAACGTGAAATTTCCGAAATCTCTGTCGCGCGATTTTCACCGGAGCCGGTCGACGACATCAGCTGCAGGTAGTCAACAACAATCAAACCGAGGCCGTCGTACATGCGCCACATGCGGCGTGCACGGGCGCGAAGTTCGAGCGCATTTAGCGCCGGCGTTTCGTCGATGTGAATCGGCGCGGTGTTGAGTTTCACCATTGCCTGGTTCAGACGATCCCAGTCGCGTGCGTCGAGCTGACCGGTGCGCAGTTTTTGTTGGTCAACCTTCGAAATCGACGACAAGAAACGTCCGGCAATCTGCGTGCCGCCCATCTCCATTGAGTAGATCAGTACCGGCAAGCCAAGATTCACAGCGACGTGTTCGGCGAGGTTCAAACTGAATGCGGTGTTATGCGTCGGGATGTACTCGTCTGTAACGTACAAACGTGTCGAGTGCGACACTGAAATGCACTGCGTCGCCGTCACTCGGGTTGGCACGATGCTGGAGATGTTCAGCCGCTTCCTGCGCAGGAAGGATTCCGGTGCCCGTGTCTGCTTAGCCGAAAGCAGGAACAGCGATTTTGGGTTGGCATGGCTGATGTTGACGACAAAGGAATCACGGCCTTGCTTCTTTTCGCCAAGGTAGGTGAACGTCGTGCGTTTGTCCTTGAGCGTGGCGTATGCACCTAGCGAGCGCGCCAACGTCAATACATCGTTGGCGAGCCGCCAACTTGAGGTGGCAAATCGTACAGATCCCCACTTTTCAACCCATCCATCTGTGTCCAACAAGCCGCGCAAAAGATCGAGCCGCGCGCTACGGTTTGCGAGCAGATAAGTTTCAGGAATAAATTTCTCGACGCTGGAAATACCCCATAGGTCGAGCTGGCGCAGCGCGTGCATCAAGGGATTGATTTGCGCACGAACCATCGCCGGCTTCTCGGCTAGCGCAATCTCAGCTGCGGTCGGTCTAACCACGCGCCAGTCGTAGTGGTCCGCGTGTTTCACGTGCAACCCGTCACCGATGCGGGACTGCAGGCGTTCCACCATCTCAGCTTCCGCAGTGGAGAAAATGACCGACGTTCCGGACAACTTCCCGTCACCCAGGAGTGCCCCTAGTACCCACGGGTCAAGCGGTAGCGGTTCGTCATGTCCAAACTCGCCGCTGACTTCGTCTACCCAGAGGCGGTTCGTGTAACGCTTTTTGCCGAGCATCTCGCGCAATTTTGCGGTGGTCACCGTACGCAGCTGGTCCCACTGGCGATAACGAACCGTCCAAAGATGTTCGTCACAACACTCCGTCGAACGTCCGTCGGCAAAGGTGATTCGATAAACCTGTCGCTCGCCTTGTGGAAAAACGCCCGTGACAATTGACTGGCCACCATCCACCGAAGCCACCGCGTCCCCGGGTTGCAACTGCCCCATCGCCTTCCAACCAGTCGTGGTTTTGATGCGAGAGTCGAGCGGCTGAGCCTTGCCCATCGAGGGCCTTCCAGCAACGATGATGAGGTCGCCGTCCTGCATGCCGGAAGTCATATTGTCGAGATCAACAAAGCCGGTCTCTTTACCGACAACCGCACTTGGGTTCTTGGATAACTCGTCCAGACGTGTCATCACTTCGCCGAGCAGATCCTCCATCGATTGGAAGCCCTGCGAATTTTTGCGGCCCATCTCGGCGATGTCAAAAATCTTCTTCTCCGCGTCATCGAGCAACTGACGCGCCTCACGGCCACTCGGTGAGTAGGATGAATCGGCAATTTCTTCGCCGGCACGCGCGAGGGAGCGCATGATCGAACGTTCACGCACGATCTCCGCATACAGGCGAATGTTGGCCGCCGATGGCGTACCCTCGGAGAGGTTTTGCAGGTAGCTGATGCCGCCGATGTTTTGTAACTCACCAGCAAGTTGCAGCGATTCAGCGACAGTCAACACGTCGGCAGGTTTGTTCTGTTCAATCAGCTTCGAGATGGCGCGATAAATCTTGCGATGATCATCACGATAAAAATCGACGTCGGCCACCATATCGCCGATACGATCCCATGCCTCGTTATTGAGCAACAAGCCGCCCAACACAGATTGTTCGGCTTCGATGGAGTGCGGCGGGAGCTTAAGCGAAGAAACGACACTGTCGGTTCCGTAATGCGGCTGGGAGGATGATTGGGAGAATACAGAAGCCATTGTTTTTATGGGACTTTTTGGCGTGGAATGGATAAGAACAGGGGATAAAAACAACGGGTTGCGAGACCTACGAAACCAAGGCTATTGTGCGCCTAGAGTTATCCACATTCAATACACAAACCGGTGTTTTTTCTGCTGATAACCTGTGGATAAGTTTCAGCCGAACACAGGCGGCAGAAACAAAAACGCCGGTCAAAGACCGGCGTTTTTGGGGACAACTAGCTTCGGAGTAGCAGTTGCCCAAAAAGTGAAGAAACGGCAATCTAACAATTTCCCGGGTCGGATGGCCTGCAACGTAGGTCATCCGTGCTACAGCCGATTCTCGGCGAGGAATTTGTCCTACTGGCCGCGTCCTAATTCGATACTGTCGATGTCGGTCAAAACACGTAGAACGGTCTCTGAATCGAACGGCAGCATTCTTTGAGGCTCGCGCCTAGCAAACGGCGGGCGATTCGATCGCAAGCCTATCAATCTTCAAATAGACGCTCAATGCGGGAACGATAATTGTTTAGAAAATCTTTAGTGATCGCGTAGTGATCAGTTTGTTCGTAACTAGTCTCTTCAATTCCGCTGCTGCTGAAATGGAGCATTTTCGCGTCTGGATATGCGAGCAAAATCGGCGAGTGCGTGGCAATAATGAACTGTGAGTTTTCCGTCACAAGCTGCCGAATGCAGCGAAGAGCCGTTAGTTGCCTTGCGGGAGAAAGTGCGGCCTCTGGTTCGTCCAGCAGATATATTCCGTTTCCCCGAAACTTCTGCGACAGAAGTGTCAAGAAAGCCTCGCCGTGCGAGCGGTGGTGCAACGATTTGCCGCCGTATGATTGAAGATAACCCACTTCATCCATGTACGTAGCGATGTTGAAAAAGCTTTCGGCGCGCAGAAAAAATCCATCTTTTGGTTTACCGATTCCCCGAGCTAGGACTAAATGCTCATGCAGTATAGAAACGGAATTTGTCGTGGACAACTGCACATTTTTTGTTCCGCCCTCCGGACCAAAGCCCATCGACATCGCTAATGCTTCAAGGAGTGTCGATTTTCCCGAGCCGTTTTCTCCCACGAAAAATGTTATTCGAGGATGGAAATCAAGTTGGCCGAGATCCTTGAGCGCCGGGATGTTGAACGGATAGGTCGAACTGTCCATTGTTGTTGCGGTTTTCATGCGCACGGATCGAACGAAGCAGTTTAGTTTTTCGAGCACGTTTGACTCCGATTTTTAAGTCTTCTTCTAACCTGATGGGTTCACTTAGTCAGCGTCAATTTGGCATTCTTTCGGCGCGCGCATTGAGCAACGAGAAAGCGATCGAGCAAATGCAATTGTTATCACATTAAAAAGTAACAAAGTGATGGTAGCATCCTCAGCGACGTAGTTGTTTTCCGTCAGCCTAAACAATCCACCATCACAGGAACTTCAAATGCGGCTGAGATTCATGCATCTAAGTGTGCTGCTGTACTCGTTGTTGTTGTTTTGTTTACCATTTGACGCGATGTCGAAGGACGTTGCTAAGTTGTCGCCGGATGGTTTTTTCGAGCATCTGGCAAACAAGCAGGCAGAGAACTCGACTGCGCGTAGGGAGTATCTGGAGCCTAACACTGTTAAAAAATATCCAAAGCTCGCGGAGGCGTTGAAGAAGCCTTTGCGAAACGGCAAGGTAACGAAGCAAGAATTCTTGGCCGAGTATGCAGCGTACCGTCAAAGCTTCAATTCGTTTTTTCAGAAATTGGACAAGAATGGTGATGGTCTGCTGAGCTACAGCGAGATTGTCGCAGGTGCTCCAGCGCTCCTTCGTGCGTTTGATTCACTAGACAAAGACAGAAATGGTCGGCTCGATAGAGCGGAGTTGCGCGACAGCCCGGTAGTATTTACTTCTATATCTCGGAAAGCTACCGATGCCAATATAAGCAACAGCACTGATGAGATCGAAGGGTCCGCCAGCGGTGAACCGATTTCGACTCTTACGGAGACCAGCCAAAACACTGTCATCGCAAAGGGCGCGTGTAATCCCCCGGAATGCGAAGAAATTGTCGTGGGGCCGCCGGATGAAGAACCCGACTACTTCTGGGAAATCATCATCATCATCATTATTGTCGACGATGGAGCCTGCAAATCGAGCTCGCTCGCTACGCTCACAACCAAGCAGTCCTGCCCAGCGCCTCCTGTGGATCGCGCGAAGGAATTGCAAAGGTGTTACGAGGGCGTGGAGTTAGACTATCAGGCCGACATAGCAAGATGTGAGCAGCTATACACCCCTGGTAGCCCAAGCATCGTTCAGTGCTACAGTCGCGCAACGGAATACTACGCAGAGGGGCGAAGCATTTGTCGACAGCGTTGGAGCTGAAAGCTATCGCAGAGCGTCATTTGGCGCTCAAGGACGGTGACGGCCATATCAAACCTATCACCGTCCGCATTGGCGCACCAGAAGCGCGCGCCGGGCATCGAGATTTTGCCTGCACCGTTGACATTCAAGGCATCGAAGGTGGCTATATGCGGGTGTATGGGGCAGACTCTATGCAAGCAATCGAGTTGGCGCTCATGTTGGCCGAGAGAACAATTGAGGACGTTGCGAAACGGCATGTCGTCACTTGGGCAAATGGGGATCGCTACACCTTCTGATTCGCCGTGAATTCTGATCGAGTTTGAGCTGTCCTGCCTGAGTACGGCAACCGCCCGTGTTGACGCCACAGCTCCATTTAACGTGGCAAGGTACCGATGGATCCCTCGCGTAATCTCGCCCCAAGCAATCACCTTCCGAGCGGTCTTCGGACGGACTGGGGCGATGCTTTCTGGATCGACCTGAATCTCGTGCAACGCAAATACTGCATCGACCGCGCGCAAATCATGCGCAAGGGTCGCGATTACCGACTCTTGATGTTGGCGGGCTTTAATTTGCTCGTTGAGGAATCCGTCAAGCTGGTTTTCCAAACGCGGCAATTCGCCAGCAAGGTGCGCTCGCTTCTTTGCGAGCCATGAAAGGGCTGGGGGGACTCGATAACTCATAGCTATCGAGTCTATTTCATCCCCACGCCAAAGTCATGGGCAGCTGCTACTCCGAAGCTGGACAACTTATTGAAGCGCGATTAGACGTGTTCACCTAACACTGACACAGTGATATGCGCCTTCACATCGGTATGCAGGTTCAACGTCACCGGGAAGTCACCAATGGTCTTCAACGGACCGTTAGGCATCACAACTTCGCCCTTCTTCACGTCAAAGCCCTGTTTGGTCAACGCTTCGGCGATGTCCGAGTTCGTTACCGAACCGAACAAACGACCGTCAACGCCGGCCTTCTGCGTAACTTGCACCATGTAACCTTCGAGCTTCTCACCACGCCCCACTGCGGCTGCGTGAATTTCCGCAGCTTTCTTTTCCAGCTCAGCACGTTTGGCTTCGAACTCTGCCTTGGCAGATTGGGTGGCACGTTTCGCTTTGCCTTGTGGGATCAGAAAGTTACGTGCGTAGCCGTTTTTGACATTCACGACATCACCGAGCGAACCAAGGTTTACAACTTTTTCCATCAAAATGATCTGCATGTTTTTCTCCTAGTCCGTTCTGCTTAGCGATTTGGGTGCAGATCGGTGTAGTGCAGCAACGCCAAGAAGCGTGCGCGTTTGATCGCAACATCCAACTGGCGCTGATACTTGGCTTTGGTGCCGGTAATACGCGCTGGGATGATCTTGCCGTTTTCATTGACAAAATCTTTCAAGACACCGATGTCTTTGTAGTCGATTTGCACAACCTTTTCGGCGGTGAAACGGCAGAACTTCTTACGACGGAACAATCCGCGATTTGGATTGCGTTTGTCGTCTTTCTTATTATCCTTACCGCGACGGGGTCCGGGACGTGGCATGTTTAACCTCTTTAATTAGTGTGTTGAGAATAGAAGGCGCGCTGAGTCGTAAGACTTAAGCGGCTGCAGCTTCTTTAGGCGCATCTTTGACATCAACCGACTTCGACTTCTCTTCTTTCATCATCGGTGATGGTGCAACTTCAGCGGCTTCTTTCGACACGGTGAGGTGACGAAGAACGGCGTCGTTGAACTTGAATGCGTGCTCGAGTTCTTCCAGGGTTGCCTGGTTGATTTCGATGTTCATCAACACATAGTGGGCTTTGAACACTTTGGCGATTGGGTAAGCCATCTGGCGACGGCCCCAATCTTCAATGCGATGGACTTTGCCACCACCTTGAGAGACCAGTGCTTTGTAGCGCTCGATCATGGCGGGAACTTGCTCGCTCTGATCCGGGTGCACAATAAAAACGATTTCATAATGGCGCATAAATTCTCCTTCTGGGTCAGGCACTTACGTGAAAAATCAATGATTTTCACGATCTGTACCGGTTAAGCCTGCGACGATGCGCACCGCCGTCAGGCAAGGGGGTTCAGGTTGTTCTTGTGCCAAATCCGTTGCCGGAATTCAGCCAAGCCCGCGATTATGACCGGAAATACCAAGAAAATCAAACACTTCGTGGATTTGCCGCTGCGGGACTAGTTGGTCGGCTTGGCGCCTGCTGCGGCGCGACGGTAAAGGCGCTCTTCCAGAATCGGCATGAGCTTCGCCGTGAGCTTGCTCTGCCCAACGCTATTGAGGTGATACAGATCGTGAAACGCGGTGCAGTCTATGCCGCCGTTTGGGCCGGTCGTGTCGTTGCTGCTGTCGCCTGCGTCGAAGAGTTTGGTGTAGTCGTGTAATTCAATCACGCCCTCCTCCACCAAGGGATTCAGCACCGATAGGGTCCATTCGTGAATACCGATCGGCTGGATCGATTCACGGGTGAGTTTGGGTACGGGCATCAACACCACCATGATCGGCCGTTTGAGCGGCAGATCGCGTAACTGCTGCTGGCGTAACGGTTTCAATTTGTTCAGGTGCGGCCAACTGGTCGGGTCCACCCAAGTCCGATAGTCGAGCTTTTGCTCAGCCTGTTTGGCCGCGCGCGGTGCATCGTTGCGGCATTGGGTGATGACGTTAATGTCGTCTGGGTTCGGCGATTTGGTATCCGCACAAGCTTGCACCGAAGCGAGTGGCACACGACAGATGTTGCGCGAGATCGGGAGCGGGTCAAAGATGATTCTGTCGTTGAGTGCATATTGCTTCGTCCACCGGATGTCACGTATCCGCTGCCGGGGTGACTCAATCAAATCACGAATATCTTCGCGGTACTGAAAGAGTGCGGAGTACACGCCGTAGGTGCGGATGTTCTCTTTCTTGAACTCAACCGAATTCAACATCCACTGGGAGTTCCACGGCCGCGCGATCGGCGCTGAAATTGCCAGCTCATATTCACCATTGCCAGCAAAACGGAAGTTGTTCACGTTGGTGGCAATCACCGCATTCTGCAAACGCGGCGACTGCTGCTTGACCCACCGAATCATAAAGTCGGTACTCATCCAGTGCATGCCCCCCGTGCCGACATGGACGTGTGTGAATCCGTATTTTTTCGCGGTCGCCGCGACTTCTTCGTGGTTCAATCCGGACCCCACGATGGAATCACCGATGGTCAGAAAATCGACCTTGTCCGGACCAAGCGCCTCCACGGCTTTTTTGATCATCACGACCGTACCCGCATAACTGCCCGGCTTGGCGAGTTTGTCCCACACGCCGTATCGAAAGGCGAATTCGCAGGCAGCCAACATCATCACGATGATGGCAAGACGCAATCCGATTTTCTTGGCGAGTGAAAGGCGATCCATGCTCTAGAACTGGAAGTAGATGAACGGCGCAGATTTGGCTGGTGTGAGCCAAACCAGCAACAGAATCATCGATGTGACAAATCCGGCGAAGACAAACGCATTGGCATTAGCGAGGCGATCCTTAATCGCCCAGCGCGACATCACACCGTGTGCAACGAACAACAAAGCCAACCCGGCGGCGAGTGAGCCGTGTGCGAGTGCGCTTGGTCGTTCCGCAAAAATGCCGGCGATGTTTTTGATGATCGTGATGCTGGTTGAAAACTCGGTCGCACGGAAAAATATCCACGCAAAACAAACCAGATGAAAGACGATAAAGATGCGCAGCAATTTGGCGAATACGTTGGTGCTGCGCCACCACGCCATGCGTGACAGCAACATACATTCCAGCGCTAGGTACGCACCGTGCAGCGCACCCCAGATGACAAAGTTCCAACTGGCACCATGCCACAGACCGCCGAGCACCATCGTGGTCATGAGGTTGGCCATGGTGCGCGAAAGTCCGTGGCGATTGCCGCCAAGTGAAATGTACAAATAGTCACGCAGCCAACGCGACAACGTCATGTGCCAACGCCGCCAGAACTCTTGAAACGACGATGCCATGTAAGGGTAATCAAAGTTCTTCGGAAACCTAAAGCCAAACAACAGCGCCATACCAATCGCGATGTCGGTGTACCCCGAAAAATCGAAATAGATCTGGAACGCAAACGCGTAGACCGCAAGCAGCGATTGCCAAGCCCCGGCGCTCGCCGGTGCATTGAAAACGGCGTCCACACTCGGTGCCAAGTTATCCGCCAACACCACTTTTTTCACGTAACCGGCGGCAATGAGCACCAACCCATATTGAAGATCACGCCAAACGATCGGATTCGGTTTATCGAGCTGCCCGAAAAACTCAGAGGCACGAACAATCGGCCCGGCCAGCAATTGCGGGAAAAACGTGGTGAAGGTCGCGTAGTCGAGGATCGATGTGCGCGGCTTCAGGTGACCGCGATACACATCGATGGTGTAACTCATGTTCTGGAAGGTATAGAACGAAATCCCGACCGGCAGGACGATATCCAACGGTGTGATGGCAAACGCGACACCCGCCGCATTTGAGACGCCGTTGATCGATTGAATAACGAAGTTGGTGTACTTGAACACCGCCAGCACGCCGAGGTTGGCGACAATCGAAACTGCCAGCAGGCGGCCGGGACGCATCACGCGGCTGAGGCGCTGCGCCAACGCAAAATCGACACCAGCCGTAACAAATATCAGGCCTAAATAGAGATAACTCCACTGGCCGTAGAAGTAGCAGCTCGCGCCAATGATGAAGAGTTTCCAAGCGGTGCCATAACGCGGCAGCCACATCGCCACCGACAGCACCACAAGTAGAAAGGCAACAAAGTGCCAGGAGTTAAAAAGCATGCCGACATTCTAAGCAGCAAATGCCCAAGGTCACCGAAGCGCACTGGTCTACGCAGCCTCTACGGGCAGCATGAAAAGCCTATCACCATCGATTGCGCGCCCTAGTCTCTGTCAGCTTCTCTTTCGCGACGACCAATGAATATGTTCGATCTGCCAGACGCCGTTTTGTAGGCCAAGCACGTAAGTTTCGGCTGTTGCACTCTTGACCGGTTTGCCTTGATAAACACCATCGCTGTGACTGGATGCCGTGACGATGGCGATCGCACCAGCAACTTTCACTCGCGTGTCCCTCACAACGGAGCCAACAACTTTGGCGTAGGCGGCGTCTTCCTTGAAGTGGTGTGCCATGTACTCGGCGCGAGAGGACTCAATATGTCCCTGCTCATAAATCGTCACGCCAGGCGCCAAAACGCGCTCAGCCAGCGATGCATCACCAGTCCGTATGGCGTCGCGCAACAGTTTTACAACCGCTTCCATGCGTCCACTTTCTGCATCCGCCGCAGGCGCTGACGCTGACTTGGCCGTTGTCTGAGCGGGCTCGGCCCAGGCTGGCGCGCTAATCGCGACAAACACTCCCAACAACAACCCGCCGACAGGCGATTTTGAATTCCTCATCTGACAACTCCAGTGTCTGTTAGCAACATGCTCTTTCCGGTTTCGGCACTTTCCCTACAAACAATGCTGACGAGTATATGGTCGGGAACACACCAAATAAAAAGGCCCGCCGATTGGCGGGCCTTTTGTCTGCATCGTGGACCGATTACTTCTTCACCTCACCAGCCGCTGCTTGTTTTGCCACCTTCGCAAAATCACCAGCCTTGATGAATGTGATCTTGGATGGGTCGATGTACTTGCGGAACGCAGCCGACACATCTTCAGCTTTCAGCGCACCGATTTTCGCTTCAATGTCCGCACTGAAAGCATAGGTACGACCCAGATACGCGTTCGACGCCAATCCACTGGCGAGGCCGCCATCCTGTGCACGGCTTTGCAGGCGCTGCTGCAACACGCCCGACTTGGCGGCGACCACTTCTACCAACGTGAAGCCATCCTTGATCGCTTTGTTGACCTCATCTTTAAATGCCAGCTCAACCTTCTCAGTATTCTGCGGCGCCGATATCGCGAACCCGCTCCATGAAGCGCCACGATCAGTCGAACCCACATTGAGCCGTGATCCGGCACCGTAGCTCAAACCATCTTTCACGCGGATGCGAGACGTCAGACGCGAATCAAAACCCGATTGCCCCATGATGTAGTTGGCGATCAACAGTGCGGGATAGTCAGGGTCGGTATCTTGCATATTGATGTTGATGCGTGCCAAGAACATCGAGTTTTCTTTGTCGGGTGTTTCAACCGAACGATTCGCCGGTGCAACGTCCTTGTACGGCGAGCTCAAGCGTACGTAAGGCACGCCGCCCTTCCAATCGGCAAACGAATCGCGAATCGCCTTCAACACTTCGGCTTCGTCGAAGTCACCAACAATTGCGATCTCGCCTTTTTCTGCGGCATAGAATTTCTTGTGGAACGCGCGAATCTGTTCGATCGTGACGGCCTTGGTGTCAGCTTCCGCTTCCTCGATCGAACTCGAGTAACGAACGTCGCCTTTCGGGAAGGTATTGAAGTGTTTACCCAGCATCACACTTGCGAGCGCCTGCGGGTCGCTCTTTTGCGATTCGATTCCCGTCAGTGTTTGCTTCTTGAGCTGTTCAAATTCACTTTCCGGGAACGATGGCTCACGCATGACGTGCGCCGCGAGTTTAATTGCCTCCACCAGGTTCGGACGCGTGGTTTGTCCGCTGGCAGAAAGACCATTGATGCCACCCGAGACTTTTAACCTCTCAAGTTCATCAGCCAACTGCGCACGTGTGAACTTGGTGGTACCGCGCGACAACATCTGACCCGTCATTGCCGCGACCGACGCTTGCCCGAAGAGCGACTTCTCGTCACCGCTACGGAAGCGCACACTGAAGTTCACTTGTTCACCGCGGTTCTTCTTGGTCAGCAATGAAACCTTGATGCCACCCACATCAACGCGTTTGGTGCGTTTATCGATGTTCGCTTGTGAAGGGTCAAACGCCTCTGCATTCGAGACTGTTTGTTTCCCCTTGAAGTCCTTCAGCACTTCGGCGGCTGTCGGTGGTGCCGGGATCTCAGCACGTTGCGGGTTGTCTTCCGGTTGGAAAATACCCACAACCCGGTTGTCGCGTTTGTAGTACTTCGCCGCGACTGCCTTGACCTGATCAACCGTTACGGTCTGTGCGTCATCACGGTCTTTGAAGAAGAGACGCCAGTCACCCAGCGAAATGTACTCAGACAGTTGCACACCGATCTGTTCGTGATTGTTGAGGGTGCGCTCGGCACCGTTTGCGGCATTCTTGCGAACGCGTTCCATCTCTTCCGCCGACGGTGGATTCTTGAAAAACTCTTCAACAATCTTGGTCATTTCGGCTTGCACCACATCGACCGGCTCGCCTTTTTTCACAATCGCGCCGATCAAATGGACGCTGCTATCCGCGCCGGGATAGGGGAAGCCAAAAACCTGCGCGGCCTTGCCGGTTTCGACCAGCGCTTTATGCAAACGTCCGGTTGGGGAATCTGTCAGAACGAAGTTGACGAAGTCGACCGCACCGTTTTCCGGATGCAAGTTGGAAGGGACTTTGTAGCCGAACATCACAATCTGAATGTCACCCTTGCGGCGGACGAAGAACTGGCGCTCGCCGTCTTGCGTCGGCTCCACCGTCCAGAGCTTTGGTAGTACACGTGTGGGCTTCGGAATCACGCTGAAATACTTGCCAATCCAACCAAGTACCTTTGCTTCGTCAAACTTACCCGCGACCAGCAGAATTGCGTTATCGGGTTGGTAGTACATACGGTAAAACGCTTGCAAGTTCTCAATCTTTACGTTTTCGATATCTGAACGATTGCCGATGGTTGAGTTGCCATAGTTGTGCCAATCGTACGCGATGCTTTGCATGCGCTTGATCATCACTTGGACGGGCTGATTCTCGCCATTCTCATATTCGTTGCGTACGACAGTCATCTCGCTGTCGAGATCTTTCTTGGCGACAAACGAATTGATCATTCGATCCGCTTCCATCTGAATCGCCCATTCGGTGTTCTCGTCACTCGCTTGGAAGAGCTGGTAGTAGTTGGTGCGGTCGAGCCACGTCGTGCCGTTCCAACGCATGCCGCGTTTGTTGTGCTGCTGCGCGATGTCAGGGTTTTTTGGCGTGCCCTTGAACAATAGATGTTCAAGCAAGTGCGCCATACCGGTCTCGCCGTAGTTCTCGTGTTTCGAGCCGACCAAATAAGTGATGTTGACGGTGACCGTCGGTTTCGATTGGTCCGGATACAGCAAGACCTTCATGCCATTGGGCAGACGATATTCGGTGATGCCCTCTACGGACGTGACCTTTTCCGGGAGGACGGCAGCAGCCGGCTTCGCGGCAACGTTAGGTGCCTTGGCCGCAGGCGCTTTTGCAGCAGGTGCAGCAGCTTTTGCGGCAGGAGCCTCGGCCTTTTGCTGCGCCCAAACGGTGGAAACAGAAAGTGCCGCGACTAGCGCGACTGCTGACGGCGCTGCTATTGCGCGCCAGAACGTGGTTTTTGCAGACATGGACAACCCTCCAGAAGGAAACGTGCACAAATTCTATCCGCGCACGAGCGTAATGCGAAGATCATTTGAGACGGATGCCAACAAATGTGGGATAAACGGCCCGCAGACAACGTTTTAAAAGATGTAACTCGTTTATTGGCTGGCGTCTTCAAGCATTTTCGCCTGAAAACGCCCGACAAACGGGGAGTTTTAGATCCGCACTCACTAGTGTCCCAACGTTTTGTGGCTGATGTGGTGTAACCATATGATTCGTATGCTGATATCACGAGTTTTGATTGTTACGCATGTCGATAGCTTGCTTGGCTTAGCGCATTCTCTCGTGCTTTCAGCGCGGGAGAATTGTCATGCGAGCAGGTCAACTGGTTTTCGCTCAAGTCATGCAGCATCTGCCGCATGTGGCCTTTGTGCGCATCGTCAAGCATCATCGCGCCGAGCACAAAGTGCATGCCTTCACCTGTCGCGATCAGTTTCTCGCACTCGCCTTCGCGCAACTGACCGGGCGCGAGTCGCTGCGAGATATCGAGATCAACCTTCGTGTCCAAGCAAGGCATCTATATCGATTGGGTTTTCGCTGCAAGACGATTTCGCGCAATACGCTGGCCAATGCGAACAGCACACGCCCTTGGATGGTATTTGCCGACTTAGCGCAGCACCTGATCACAATCGCCCGCTCAATGTATGCCAAAGACCCGCTGGGCAAGGAGCTCAACGCGCTGATGGGGGCAACCGTATACGCGCTGGACTCGACCACCATCGATCTTTGCCTGTCTTTGTTTCATTGGGCACCGTTTCGCAGTGCCAAGGCCGCCATCAAGCTGCACACGCTCATCGATCTGCGCGGATCGATCCCCAGTTTCATCCATATCAGCGACGGCAAGATGCACGATGTTCGGGTGCTCGATCAACTCGTCACGCCGGGACTCATCGAGGCCGGTGCCTACTACGTTATGGACAAAGCCTATGTCGATTTCGCAAGGCTGTGTCAACTCAATGCAGCGCGTGCTTTCTTTGTGACCCGCGCCAAGGACAACTTGCAATGCGAGGTCGTACGCAAGAGAGGCGTCAACAGACTCACGGGCTTGCGCGGCGACGAGCAAGTGCGCCTCACGAGCCCAATGTCGTCCGAACGCTACCCCGACGTGCTGCGCCGCGTGACCTACTTCGACGAGGATTCAAGCAAGACCTTCGTGTTTCTGACCAACAATTTGTCGTTGCCTGCGCTGACCATTTGCGCGCTCTACAAGCAACGCTGGCAAGTGGAGTTGTTCTTCAAGTGGATCAAGCAGCATCTACATATCAAATCGTTCTTTGGCACGAGCGAGAACGCGGTCAAAACACAAATCTGGGTGGCCATTTCGGCTTATGTGTTGATCGCCATCGTCAAAAAGCAGTTGCATCTCGACCACTCCTTGCACGAAATCCTTCGCGTACTAAATCTGAACATGTTTGAAACAACACCCATTAAGGCCCTGCTCGTGCCCGCGCTCGACGACACAAAAACCCCGACCGAGCCGATC